>NZ_JBSGTR010000010.1:0-117598 GCF_053607505.1 Rhodococcus sp. NPDC055112 | reverse complement strand
GTTGACGAGTGTCAGGACTCGTCAACCGCGCACGGGCGCGTCAGCGCCTGCCGCGCTTGGTCGGCTTGCCGCCCTTGGTGTTCCGGGGGGTCGGGGTCTTGCCCGCCTTCGCGCGCGCCGCTTGTTTCGCGGCCGCCTTCTGGGAGGCGGTGCGCTTGGGGGCCGGCTCCTGCGCATCGCGACCGCGGGAGCTGTTGACGCTGCGGCCCCGCACGATCCCGACGAACTCCTCCACCCGGTCCGTGGTCGCATCCTGCGGCCAGGCCAACGCGACCGGCGACTCAGGCGCATCGGTGACGGTGCGGTAGGTGAGGTCCTTGCGGTGGTGCAGCCGGGCCAGCGACTGCGGCAGCACCAGCACCCCGATCCCGGCCGCGACCAGCTCGATCGCGTCGGCGGTGGTGGCGGGCCGCTGGGCGGCGGGCGTCCCCGGCAGCGACGCCCAGTCGAGTGCGTCGTCGAGGGGGTGCAGCACGATCTCGCCCTCCAGGTCCGTCGTCGACACCGCGTCGGCTGCGGTGACCACGTGGTCCTTCGGCACCACGACGACCGGGGTCTCCTCGTACAACGCGATCACGCTCAGGCCGCCGCTGTCGATCGGCAGCCGCACCAGGCCTGCGTCCGCGAGGCCGTCCCGCAACAGGGTCGGCGCGTCGGCCGCGGTGGTGACGACCAGCTCCAGCCGGATGTCGGGGTGGCGTTCGCCCCAGATCCGCACCCACTTGGACGGGGTGACGCCGGGCACATAGGCGAGCCGGAACGGGGTGGGCGCATCGGGCTCGGTCATTCCGCCAGGCTACCGGGGCGGGGAGCTCGAGTGGCAGCTCGATAGGCTGAACCCATGAGCGCGCAGAAGACACCCCAGACGATGAAGCCGGCGACCGCCGCGAAGAAGCTGGACGTCTACCTCGAGGCAACCCCCGCCGAGTTCCGCGACGGTGTGGTGACTCGCGACGAGCTCGCAGAGCTGCGCGCGAACCCGCCACAGTGGCTGATCGATCTGCGCGCCGAGGGCCCGCACCCGAAGTCCGTGGTTGCCGACAAGCTCGGTGTCTCGATCGCCGGGCTGGCCCGCGGCGGCGTCGAGGAGGCGCTCACCACCGCCCAGATCGAGGCGCTGCTCGCCGATCAGCCGGACTGGCTGCAGGCCGAGCGCAAGTCGCTGGTGGACGTCCGCAAGGACGAGAAGCGGATCAAGGAGCAGCAGGCGACCCGCCGCGAGCAGTCGAACCGCAAGCAGCGGTTCGCGAAGCCGATCCACCACCCGAACGCGGACTAGGCCGCCGGCTCGTAGGTCCACCGGCCGCCGAGCATCGTGCCCAACACGGGCGTCGACGCGAGACCGGCGCCGGTGGTCGGGAGCTCGTCGGTGTCCAGCACCACCAGGTCCGCGAGGTCGCCGATCGTGACCCTCGCGCGGCCGCCGGTCGACGCGGCGAGGGCGACCTCCCACGGGATCTCGTGCTCGCGGTGCCACACCCGGCCGTCAGGCAGGGTGCGGTCCACCGCGGCGGCGAGGGTCAGCCACGGGTCCAGCGGCGCAACCGGAGCATCCGATCCCAATGCCAACCGCGCTCCCGAGGCCAGCAGGGTGCCGTACGGGAACGCCCGGCCGGTGCGGCCTGCCCAGTAACGTTCGGCCAGGTCCGCATCGTCGTGCACGTGTGCGGGCTGGACGCTCGCGATCACACCAAGTCCGGCAAAGCGCCGAAAGTCCTTCTTCGCCACCAGTTGCGCGTGCTCGACGGACCCGCGTGCACCCGTGGCCGCGAATGCGTCGAGCACCTGCTCACAGGCCTGGTCGCCGATCGCGTGGATCGCGCACTCGAGCCCGTGACCGGTGGCCCGCGCCATCAGCCCGATCAGCTCGCGCGGCGGCACCGACAGCACCCCGTGTTCGCCGTCCGGGTACGGGTCGTGGCAGTACGCGGTCCTGGTGCCGAGCGATCCGTCCACGATCACCTTCATCGGCCCGACCGTCGCCAGCCCGCGGGTACCCGGCACCGCGTCCCCGGTTGCCGCACCGTCGGCGATCGCGTGGTCGAGCCACCGCGGCCAGATGCCGCACCGCACCCGCAACCGGTCGGTGCCTGCGGCGATCCGCCGCGCCCACGCCGCGCGGTTGTCGGCGATCTCGAAGTCCGTCACCCCCACGACCCCGCGCGCGGCTGCGGCCCGTACCGCCGCGTCGACCCGGCGATCGAGCACTGCCGGGTCCACCCGTTGCACGTCGTTCATGATCGGCATGAACTCGGTCTCGGTGAGCAGCCCGCTCGGGTGCGGCGCGAGCGAGAAGCGCCGCAGCGCCGCGGTGTTGAACCAGCCGCTGTGCAGGTCGCCACTCATCGCGACGACCGGCCGGTCCGCGGTGGCCGCGTCCAGCAGTGCGGCGGTGGGGGAGTCCGGCCACAGGCCGTCCCGGAACCCGTGCGCGACGACGACATCGGTGTCGGCCGTCGGCAGATGCTCCGCGATCAACCGAACGGCGTGCGCGGCCGAGGTCGCCGCCGACAGGTCGAGTGTGGCGCGCGAGAGCGCCCACTGGTCGAGGTGTACGTGCGCGTCCCACAGGCCCGGGAGCACCAGCCGCCCACCGACATCCACGACGTCCGACGCGGCGTGGCCGTCGCCTCCGATCCGGTCGCCGGTGACCATCAGATCCGTCGGCGCCTCGCCCGGAGCCAACCGTGCCCCCCGCAGCAGCATCGCGCTCACCCCTCGACGACCTCGAACTCGTCGAACACCACCTCGCCCGCCGCGTCCGACTCCGCCAGGTTCACCTCGCCGACCAGCGCCCAGCCGTGATCGCCCTGCGGATCGGCGATGGTCTGGCGCACCCGCCACAGCTCCGGTTCCACCTGGACCGAGAACAGTTGCGGTCCCCTGGCATCGGGGCCGGTGCCGATCTCGTCGTACTCGTCGAAGTACAGCTCCATCAGATCGGACCAGTCGTCCGATTCCAGTCCGTCGCCGAGTTCGGCGAGCGCGTCCCAGCGCTTGCGCGAGGCCAGCTCGATCCGCTTGAACATCGCGTTGCGGATCATCACCTTGAAGGCCCTGGTGTTCGCGGAGACCGGGCGCGGGATGTCGGCGCCGAACGCGATCTGCTGGTCGTCGGACTCCACGCCCGGATTGGTGAGCTGCTCCCACTCGTCCAGCAGCGACGAGTCGACCTGGCGGATCAGCTCGCCCAGCCACTCGGTGATGTCCTCGAGCTCCTCGGTGCGGGCCGAGTCGGGCACGGTCTGACGCAGCGCCCGGTAGGCATCGGCGAGGTAGCGCAGTACCAGGCCCTCGGAGCGGGCCAGCCCGTAGTGGCTGACCAGCTCGGCGAACGTCATCACGTTCTCCACCATGTCCCGCACCACCGACTTGGGGGAGAGGGCGAACTCGGAGACCCAGGGGTGCCCGCCGCGGTACATCTCGAACGCGGGATAGAGCAGTTCCTCCAACGGTTTCGGCCAGGTGATCTCCTCGAGCAGCTCCATCCGCTCGTCGTACTCGATGCCGTCGGCCTTCATCTGCGCCACCGCCTCGCCGCGGGCATGGTGCTGCTGGCCCATCAGGATCTGGCGGGGGTCGTCCAGGGTGGACTCGATCACCGAGACCACGTCGAGGGCGTAGGTCACCGACTCCTGGTCGAGCAGTTCGATCGCCGCCAGCGCGAACGGCGACAGCGGCTGGTTGAGTGCGAAGTCGCGCTGCAGGTCCACCGTCAGCCTGGCCCACGACCCGTCCGGGTCCGGGGCGTCGAGTTGCTCGACGATGCCTGCCTGGACCAGTCCGCGGTACAGCGCGATCGCCCTGAGGATGTGCTTGCGCTGCTGGGGGCGGGTCTCGTGGCTGTCCTCGAGGAGGTGACGCATCGCGTCGAAGCAGTTGCCAGGGCGGGCGATCACGTTGAGCAGCATCGAGTTCGAGACCCGGAACCGGGACGTGAGCTGCTCGGGGGAAGCGGAGACGAGGCGCTCGAACGTCGGTTCCCCCCATGACACGAAGCCCTCCGGCGGCTTCTTGCGCTGAATCTTCTTGAGCTTCTTCGGGTCGTCGCCCGCCCTCGCCACGAGCCGGTGGTTCTCGATCTCGTACTCCGGGGCCTGCACCACCACGGTGCCCATGGTGTCGTAGCCGGCGCGGCCCGCCCGGCCCGCGATCTGATGGAACTCGCGGGCGCGCAGGTGCCGGGTCCTGGTGCCGTCGTACTTGGTGAGCCCGGTCAGCAGCACGGTCCGGATCGGCACGTTGATGCCGACGCCGAGGGTGTCGGTTCCGCAGATGACCTTGAGCAGTCCGTCTTGCGCGAGCTTCTCGATGAGCCTGCGGTACTTGGGCAGCATTCCCGCGTGGTGCACGCCGATGCCGTGCCGGACCAAGCGGGACAACGTCTTCCCGAAGCCGGTGCTGAACCGGAAGCTCCCGATCGCCTCCGCGATGGCGTCCTTTTCCTCCCGGCTGCTCATGTTGACACTGGTCAACGCCTGCGCCCGTTCGAGCGCCGCGGCCTGGGTGAAGTGCACCACGTACACGGGTGCCTGGTTCGTTGTGGCCAGTTCCTCGATGGTCTCGCCGATGGGCGTGCGGGCATACGAGAAGGACAGCGGCACCGGCCGTTCGGTGCCGCCGACCAGCGTCGTCGGGCGTCCGGTCCGGCGGGTCAGGTCCTCCTGGAAGAACGAGACGTCACCGAGTGTCGCGGACATCAGCAGGAACTGGGCGTGCGGGAGTTCGATCAGGGGGACCTGCCAGGCCCATCCGCGGTCCGGCTCGGAGTAGTAATGGAACTCGTCCATCACGACCTGGCCGATGTCGGAGTCGGCGCCCTGCCGCAGCGCGAGGTTCGCCACGATCTCCGCGGTGGCGCAGATGATCGGCGCGCCGGCGTTGACCGAGGCGTCGCCGGTCATCATGCCGACGTTCTCGGCGCCGAACACCTCGCAGAGGGCGAAGAACTTCTCGCTCACCAGCGCCTTGATCGGTGCCGTGTAGTAGGTGCGCCTGCCCTCGGCGAGCGCCGCGAAGTGGGCGCCGATCGCCACCATCGACTTGCCGGACCCCGTCGGGGTGGACAGGATGACGTTTGCGCCCGAGACCACCTCGATCAGCGACTCCTCCTGCGCCGGATACAGGGTCAGGCCCTGTTCGGCCGTCCACCGTGAGAAGGCGTCGAAGAGCGAGTCGGCATCGGGACTCGCGGGGACCAGGTCGGAGAGCAGCACCGACCCAGGTTACGGCCTGGCCGGGGTCAGGTCGCGCTGCGCTCGTCCGATCCCATCGCCTCCAGCACGGCCTCGCGGGTGGAATCGGTGCCGGTGATCTGCGATTCGCCGACGCCGTCGATGAGCATCTGCCGCCACCGTGCGGGGTCGAACTCCAGCGGCGCGGTGCTCGCGATGAAGTCCTCGACCACCTGCAAGAAGCGGATGGGGTCGTCGTGGAACGGGAAATGGCCGCTGCCGCGGAAGATCTCCAGGCGTGAGCCCGGCATCGCGGAGTGCGCCAGGTGGGCGTGGCTGACCGGGATCACCGAGTCGACATCGCCCCAGATGATCTGGACAGGCAACTCGGCTGTCAGGTAACAGCGGTCCAACATGGTGATCGCCTGGCCACGCCAGTCCACGGCCGCCCGCAGCGTGCGCAGGAAGGCCTCCCGTGCGGTGGGATCGGGCAGGTCGCTGAGCACCCGCACCAGGTCGGGCGCGTCGTGGAAGACCCGCACCGCCTTGAAGGGCCCCCGGTACAGCTGGTCGGCGATCTTGCCGAGCACCCCGAGGGCGGAGATGGTGCCGGGGATCTGCAGCAGGCGCAGCGACTGGTTCGCGATCGGTAGCGAGGCGAACCGCAGCGCCGGGTTGACGTCCTTGGTCACGCCCCCGGTCGAGACCACCACGAGGCGTTCGACCATCTGCGGGAACTGGTACGCGAACTGCAGCGCGACGCCGCCGCCCAGCGAATGGCCGATGACCGTGACGCGGTCGTAGCCGAGCACCGTGAGCAGATCCCGCATCCCGTTCGCGTAGGCCGCGATGGAGTAGTCGGCACGCGGCTTGTCCGAACGGCCGTGGCCGAGCAGGTCGGGCGCGATCACCGTGAAGTGCTTGGCGAGGTGCGGGATGATGTCGTTCCAGGTCGACGAGTTGTCGCCGATGCCGTGGATCAGCAGGAGCGGCGGACCCTCGCCTGCCATCCGGAAGGCCCGCCGGTACCCGTGCACGGTCCGGAAGACGAGGCGCGGTTCGGTGTCCGGAACCGGCCGCAACGCGCGGCCTTTGCGTTCACTCATGTCGCCTCCTCTGTCGCCGGCTGTGCCGACCCCTAAGTCACTGACTTGGGCGATCGTATAGTTCGGGGGGTCGGCCCGCCGGGTAACTGTGTAACCGAGTCACAGATCGGGCTCGTCTCGGTCGGTCTTCTCGTCCAGTCCGGCCTGCTCAGCGAGGAATTTCTCGAATTCCGCGCCGAGTTCGTCGCCGCTGGGCAGGTCGGCCTCCCCGGCGAGCAGGGTGGACTGGCGCTCCTGCGCCGCGACGAACGAGTCGTACTGGCGTTCCAGTGCGGCGACGACGGACTGGACCTCGTCGTTGCCGGTGATCTGCGCGTCGACCTGCTCGCGGACGCGGGCGGCCGCCTCGCCGAGGGCGGCCAGCGGCAGCTCCAGGTCCGCGATCTCGCCGAGGTTCTCCAGCAGCGTCTCCGCGGCCGCCGGATAGTCCGTCTGTGCCAGGTAGTGCGGCACGTGCACCGAGTAACCCATCGACTCGTGACCGTGCTGGGCCATCCGCAGCTCCAGCAGCGCGGAGGCGCTGCCCGGGATCTGCAGTTCCCCTGACCAGCTCTGGTTCTCGCCGATCAGGTCCTTGTTCGTCGAGTGGGCCGTCACCCCGAGCGGGCGGGTGTGCGGGATCGCCATCGGAATCGCACCGAGGGAGATGGTGCGCCGCACCCCGAGCTGCTCGGCGAGCAGCCGCACCGCTGTCGTGAAGCGTTCCCACTTCAGGTCGGGCTCCAGGCCCGCGAGCAGCAGAAACGGCGTTCCGGCGGTGTCGCGGAGCGCATAGAGGTTGAGCTCCGGCTCGTCGTAGTCGGAGAAGTGGTCCGCCTTGAAGGTCATCGTGGGTCGACGCGATCGGTAGTCGATCAGCTCATCCACGGAGAACGACGCGACGAGTTCGGTCTCCAGGCTCTCGCGGAGGTGGGTGGTGGCGATCTTCACCGCGTGTCCCGCGTCGGAGAATCCCTCGAGACCATGCACCAGCACCGGCCCTCGGCCGTCGCCCGCGGACACCTGGGGTGCCGGGAATTCCAGCTCGTACATCCTCGACTGATCGTCCATCAGTGATCCCTTCGCGTTTCGTTCACTCTCAGTGTCCCCCACCCGGCTGCGAGCACCCACACCCGATATCGGAAAAACGTGCCGCGGCGTCACATTCATTCCCGGAACCGGCGTTTTTGTGCTGACAGCGAACGGTCGTTCGACGACACCGCAGCCCGCCTGCGGCGGCCCGGCCTGCGGAGGTGGCACAGTGGTGGGGCAGTGTCCCGCGAGTACTGGAGGACTTTCCGTTGAAGCGCCGCATCCTGTTCGCGGGCCTCGCCATGGGCGCATGCCTTGGTGTCGCCGGGTGTTCGTCCAGCGTGGACGGGATGGCGAGCCCGGTGGCCGCCGCAGGCCCCTCGTCGTCGGCGGCCGCCGACGGGACAGGCGAGGACGGCCGGGTTGACGCGACCCTGGAGTCGATGCTGTTGACCCCCACCGATTTTCCGGCGCCCTACCAGGCCATCGTGCTGCCGCCACATGCCGTCTCGCAGGCCGCAGCGGACCTGGACGGGATCCCGCCGGGCGCCAAGGTCGACCCGGCCGGCTGTAAACCGCCCGCCCAGGACTACGGCCCGGACGGCACCGCGATGATCGTCGGCACCGACAACGCGAACAGGTCCACCATCTCGGTGGAGCTGATGCGGTCGGATCTGCCGCTCGACAAGCGCATCGGAGAGATCGAGCGGTGCCTGGAGGTGACCACCACCAAGGACGGCGCCGAGGCGGTCGTGCGGACCGAGATCCTGCCTGCGCCGCCGCTGAATGCGGACGACACCATCGCCATGCGACAGACGGTGACCTCCGGCAAGGGTGCGGGGAAGGTGACCCAGTCGATGCTCACGCTGGTCGCGCAGATCGATGACGTGCGGGTTTCGGCGACCTACATGTCGTTCGGGGACGGAAAGCCGGACACGGTGGTGCTGGACCAGGTGTTCACGGAGGCTGTGCAGCGGGTCAACGCGGCCTGACCGGCAGCACCTGTGGATAGTCCGGGTTCCCTCCACAGGTCCGGCGAAGCCGCTGGTCGAGGCCGCGGCCCGGTCGGTGCAGGGCGGCATGGTCCTGGCCATGACAACCATGCATCCCGACCAGCCGGAGCGACCCGGCAATCCGACGCTGATGTCCGGCGGTCCGGTCCGCATCGGCGACCCCGGTGACCTGATCGCGGCGATCCCCGCGATGCTGGGGTTTCGGCCCGCACATTCACTGGTCCTCGTCTGTCTCGACGGCGGCGACTGCCCTGCCCGGGTGCGGGCGGTGATGCGGCACGACCTGCCGGACGGCACGGTCGGCCCGCTCGATCGGGAGGCCATCGAACGGATGTCCCTCGTCTGCGCACGCGAGGACATCGGCGCGGTCATCGCGGTGATCGTCGACGCGCAACGGGCGGCAGGCATGCACCGTGCCGTGGTCGGTGAACTCGACCTGCACCTGAGCGGTCGCGGCGTCGTTCTGGTGGGAGCGCTGGTGGTCACCGAGATCGTGGCGGGGCGGCCGTGGCGAGGGCTGTGCGGCGATCCCCGTCGCGGACGGCTCCCGGACCCGGCGGCGTCCGGCGTCGCCCTCGCCCAGGTGGTCGGCGGGCGCGCGATCCGTTCCTCGCGCGAGGAACTGGAGGCGGTCGTGGCCCCGCACCCGGAGCGGGAGCGCGCCCGTCTCGCGGAGCTGCTGCGCGACCGGCCCGCGCGCCGTTCGCGCCCGCGGGACGAGCTGCGGCTGGTACTCACCCGGATCGCGGAGCTGGCCTCCGGGCAGGCGCCACACCTCCACGACCTCGTGGACCTGACCAGGGCGTTGTCGAACCCGCGGGTGCGCGACGCGCTGCTGTCGCTCGCGGTGACCGCCGAGGCGGATGCGGCCGAGCAGCTGTGGATCCTGCTGGCCCGGGCGCTGCCCGATCCGGAGCGGGCCGAGCCCGCGGCCCTGCTCGGCTACAGCGCGTATGTCCGCGGGGACGGGCCGATGGCGGGGGTGGCCCTCGTCGCGGCGCTGGAGGCGAACCCGCGGCACCGGCTGGCAGGCATGCTCGACGCCGCGCTGCAGTCCGGCATGCGGCCGGAGACCGTCTCGGGGCTCGCCGTCACCGGGTTCGACGAGGCCGAGAGGCTCGGGGTGCGGATGCCGCCACCGGTCGACGGCGGTTGAGCGGATGGCGGGTCATGGGAAGTTGTGCGCGATGATCTCCGTCACCAGCTCCGCGGTCGGGAAGTCGGCCATCACCATGCCCAGCCGGCCGGGGCCGCCGGCCTCCAGATGGTCCTGGGTGCGGGGGAGGATCCCGACGACGCCGGGGACACCGCGCGCGACGGTGACCGGGACCGTGCCGGTCACCATGGCGGCGGGGTTCCCGGTGGCGCTGAGATGGTTGATGAACAGGGTGTCGGGAGACCCGGTGCTGGCTCGCTCGAACTGTGCGCGGATCAGGTCCCACTTGCGGCCGATGTCGGCCAGGCCGGTCAGCTCGTAGGTGTCCTGGATCGCCATGCTCGCGTCGCCGAACCGCGGCCCGGGCCAGGCCACCGCGTCGAAGTTCCGGAGCACCACGAGTTTGCCGCGGGCCTCACCGAGGCTGGGGAGTCCGCCGTCGTATCCGACGGACGGGCGCCACAGGTGTTCTCGGAGCCGGTCCCCGGTCTCCGGGTTCTCGTTGATGTACCAGTTCAGCGTGTCCTCGTAGCTGCGGGTGTTCTCGGCGGGCGTGTGCTCCTCTTTGAGCCGCATGACGATCGCCTCGGTGGGATGGGCGCGCAGGAAATCGGTGAGCGCGACCACCACGTCGGTGAAGCTCGAGTTCAGGTACTCGATCCCGTGATGAATGGGGAACTCGTTCCGGAAATGCCGGGTGCGGATGTCGACGGCGCGGACCCCGGCCCTCAGCTGGGTCGGCAGGTCGGCGTCCTGGGTGAGTGCGAACACGGAGGCACCGGAAGCCATCGTGTCGTGGGTGCCGGGCAGCGACAGCTCCGCGAGCCCGGCCCCGTCGGGCAGTCCGGCCATCCAGTCCGGGTTGACGGCGTCGGCCAGTCCGCTCGATTCCAGCGACCCGGAGGTGGACCCGGCGTCGGACCCGGTCGTCGCGGACGCGAGCGGGGCGGGCAGCACCACGGTCGCGATCGTGAGAATCACCAGGGCGCGCGCGAACCCGCGCCTGTCGACGGAGAAATTCATCGTGGCAGCGTGCCACGCCGACACCGTCGATGGTGCAAAAAGTGGCTATTTGGTGTCTAACGGGTGAACGGTTGGGGTCAGCCGCGATGCGTGGCGTGCGACCGGTCGCCCAACTCCTGCAGGAACTCCCAGGCATCCGCGACGATCTCGTCGAGGTCGGTGTGCTGCGGCCGCCAGCCGAGTTCGGCGATGGCCCGCTCGCTGGAGGCGATGAGGACCGCGGGATCGCCCGCGCGGCGCGGGGCGTCCTCCACGGCGATTGGCAGCCCGGTGACGCGCCGACAGGCCGAGATCACCTCGCGGACACTGAAACCGGCCCCACTGCCGAGGTTGTAGATGCTGTGTGCGCCAGGGGTCGCGGCCCCCAGCGCCAGCAGGTGCGCCTCCGCGAGGTCCAGGACGTGGATGTAATCGCGGACCGCGGTGCCGTCCTGGGTCGGCCAGTCGGTGCCGAAGACCGAGATCTTGTCCCGCTGACCGAGGGCAACCTGCAACACGAGCGGGATGAGATGTGTTTCCACGACCCGGTTTTCGCCGGCGCCGCGGTACGCGCCCGCGACATTGAAGTAGCGCAGGCTGGTGGCGGCCAGCCCGTACGCATTGGCATACGAGGTGATCGCGTGGTCGATCGCCAGCTTCGTGGCCCCGTAGGGGTTGGTCGGCCTCGTCGGATCCGTCTCGGTGATCGGGGAGCGCTCCGGCTCGCCGTACGTCGCGGCCGTGGAGGAGAAGACCAGCTTCGGCGTGCGGGAGACCCGCATCGCCTCGAGGAGCTCGATCGTGGCGACGACGTTTCCGCGCCAGTACTTTTCGGGCGCGACGACCGATTCGCCGACGAGCGACTGCGCCGCGAAGTGCAGTACGCCGTCGAATCGGGGCTCGGTCGACCCGTCGCCGAGAACGGACGAGGCGACCTCGGCGACGTCGCCCTCGACGAACTCTGCGCCCGTCGGCACCGCGTCCGCGTTCCCGGTGGACAGATCGTCGACGACGACCACCTCGTGGCCGCGTTCGAGCAGGACGGTGGCACACACGCTGCCGACATAGCCGGCACCGCCGGTGACCAGGAGTCGCACGCCGCTAGACCTGCTTGACCTGGACCGCGTGCGCCATCTCCTCGGACAGGTCGAAGCCCTCGTGTCCCGGAACGGTGATCGTCACCGAACCCGGCTTGGTCTCCACCGTCACGCGTGCGTCGGGGACGACGCCCGCCTCGCGGAGCCGGCTGATGACCTCCGGATCGGACTGCACGTGCTCGGCGAGCCTGCGCACCACCACGGCGGTTGGCTGCCCGGACGGCACGTCGGTCATGCGGATCAGGGTTTCGCCGTTGTCGGCGGGCCGGTTCAGTCCGAGCTCGGCCAGACCGGGGATCGGGTTGCCATACGGCGAGGTGGTGGGGTTGTCGAGCACCTCGACCAGACGGCGCTCGACCTCCTCGCTCATCACGTGCTCCCAGCGACAGGCCTCGGCGTGCACCTGGTCCCAGTCGAGCCCGATCACATCGACGAGCAGTCGCTCGGCCAGTCGGTGCTTGCGCATCACGGCGATCGCGAGTCCACGACCCTTGTCGGTCAACTCGAGATGGCGGTCACCGGCCACCAGTAGGAGCCCGTCGCGTTCCATCCTGGCGACCGTCTGGCTCACCGTCGGACCGCTCTGCTCGAGCCGCTCGGCAATCCGTGCCCGCAGCGGCACCACGCCTTCCTCTTCAAGGTCGTAGATGGTACGGAGGTACATCTCCGTCGTGTCGACAAGATCCTTCACCTGCACGCCCCTTCGTCTGTGGCCGATTCTACCGGCATGCGTGCGGGAATCGGCGTTGCACTCACTCTGACGCAACGCCACCCGCCCCTCGCCTCTTCCCGCGGAGCGCAAGTAGCGTGGATCGTATGGCCGCGACCTCCAGCCCCCCGGTGGGGCATGCGCACCCGAAATCGGACCGGGCCGTCGTCTGGAGTCCGGACTATCTCAGTTACCGGTGGAGCGCCGACCACCCGATGAACCCGACCCGGCTCGAGCTGACGATGAACCTCGCGCGGAGCCTCGGTCTGATCGAGGGTGCCGAGCTGGTGCGCCCCACCGCCGCCACCGACGCGGACCTGCTGCGGATCCACACCCCCGCCTACGTCGCCGCGGTCAAGGCGGCGGGCGCGGGGCCGCTGCAGGGACTCGCCGATGCCCGCGCGGACGGTGATGTCGCGCCGCACGGACTCGGCACCGAGGACAATCCGATCTTCCCCAGGATGCACGAGGCGAGCGCGATTCTCGCAGGTGGAACGCTCGCCGCGGCGAAGGAGATCGCGTCGGGCCGGGCCCGCCGGGCCGTCAGCATCGGTGGTGGGATGCACCACGCGATGTCCGACTGGGCCTCCGGCTTCTGTGTCTACAACGACGCCGCGATCGCGATCTCCTGGTTGCTCGACAACGGTTTCGATCGCATCGCCTATATCGACGTGGACGCCCATCACGGGGACGGCGTCCAGCATGCCTTCCTCGGTGACCCCAGGGTCCTGACCGTGTCCATCCATCAGCACCCGGCGACGCTGTGGCCGAACACCGGATGGTCGAGCGAGGTCGGATCGGGTGCTGCCGAGGGCGCGACGATCAACCTGCCGGTGCTGCCGGGAACCGTGGACTCGGTGTGGCTGAGAGGTTTTCATGCCGTGGTCCCGGCGGCGATGGCGGCCTTCAAGCCGCAGATCGTGATCAGCCAGTGTGGCGTGGACAGCCACAGGGAGGACCCGCTGGCGGACCTCTCGCTGACGGTCGACGGTCAGCGGGCTGCGTTCCTGGCGATGCGTCAGCTCGCGGACCGGTACGCGGAGGGTCGCTGGCTGGCCGTCGGCGGCGGCGGCTACGGGCTGGTGCGGGTGGTCCCGCGCGCGTGGACGCACCTGATCGCCGCGGCGCTCGACCGCGACATCGATCCCGCGCTCGCGGTGCCGCAGTCCTGGCGTGACCGGGTTTCGACGCTGGCGCCGAGCGTCGAGCTGCCGGAGACCATGGGTGACGGCGGCGAGGCGACCTACCTGTCCTGGGACGGGCCAGGCGGCACCCCGGAGACCGGCGTCGAATCGATGGATCGCGCTCTGGTCCGGGTGGATTCGGCGATCGCCGCCACTCGTCGCGCGGCCTTCCCGTTGCTCGGCCTCGACCCGGAGGATCCCCGTGACTGAGCCCGCGACCGGGGGTACCGACGCCGAACCGCGTGCGCCGTTCCCCAAGCACTGGCTGGCGGACGTGCTGCTCACCGACGGCGGCGTCGCGGCACTGCGGCCGATCTCGCCGGATGACGCGGACCGGCTGATCGCCTTCCACGCCAAGTTGTCCGAGCGCACCCGCTACCTGCGCTACTTCGGGCCGTACCCGACGATGTCGCAGCGCGACCTCAAGCGGTTCACCACCGTCGACCACAAGGACCGGGTTGCGTTCGTGGCCGTGCTCGGCGACGAGATCATCGCGGTCGGCCGGTACGAGCGGCTGCTGGACGTCGGTGACGGCAGGTCCGCAGAGGTCGCATTCGTGGTCGCCGACGCGCACCAGGGACGCGGGCTGGGACCGATCCTGCTCGAGCACCTGGCCGCGGCCGCCGCCGAGAACGGCCTGACCATGTTCGTGGCCGAGGTGCTCGCCGAGAACCGGAACATGGTCACCGTGTTCCGGGAGGCCGGGTATCAGGTCAGCCGGACCTACGAGGGGGGAGTGCTGCGGCTCGAGTTCGCCATCGATCCGACCGAAACCCTTGTCACGGTTCGTAATTCTCGCGAGCGGGCCACGGAGGCCAGGAGCGTCCGCAACCTGCTCAGCCCGCAGTCGGTCGCCCTGATCGGTGCGTCGACCGACGCCGCGAAGGTGGGCAACGCGGTACTGCGCAACCTGCTCGGGGCCGGGTTCACCGGGCCGGTCTACCCGGTCAACGCCGAGAACCGCTCCGTGCGGGGAGTCCGGGCCTACCCGACCGTGCACGACATTCCCGACGACGTCGACCTCGCGGTCGTTGCGGTTCCTGCGGAGGCCATCGACTCGGTCCTCGACGACTGCCTGGCGAAGGGCGTCAAGGCGCTGGTCGTGGTGTCCGGGGGGTTCAGCGACGCGGGACCGGATGGACGCCAGTCCGAGCGACGGCTGGTGCATGCCGCACGAGCGCACGGGATGCGGCTGGTCGGTCCCAACGCGCTCGGCGTCGCGAACACCAGCGCGGCCGTTCGGCTCAACGCCACCCTCGCGCCCGAGCTGCCGCCGCCGGGCCGGGTCGGGTTCTTCTGCCAGTCCGGCGCGCTCGGCATCGCGATCCTCGACGAGGCAGCGCGCCGTCAGCTCGGCCTGTCGACCTTCGTCTCGGCGGGCAACCGCGCCGACGTCTCCGGCAACGATCTACTGCAGTACTGGGACTCGGACCCCGAGACCGAGGTGGTGCTGCTGTACCTGGAGAGCTTCGGCAACCCGCGCAAGTTCTCCCGGATCGCGCGCCGGGTCGGCAGGAACAAGCCGATCGTGGCCGTGAAGTCCGGCAGGCACGCCGTGCCCGAGGCGCTCGCAGCGAACGGGGTCGAGATCGACGACTCCGTGGTGTCGGCACTGTTCGAGCAGGCGGGTGTCATCCAGGTCGGTTCGATCGCTCAGCTCTTCGACTGCGCCGTGCTGCTCGGCTACCAGCCGCTGCCCGCGGGACCGAGGGTCGCGGTGGTCGGCAACTCGTCCGCGCTCGGCGTGCTGGCCGCGGGGGCGGCCCGCAGCGAGGGGCTCGAGCCGGCGAAGCCCGTCGACCTGGCCGCGCAGTCAACGCCCGCGGAGTTCGCCGGTGCGGTGAGCGCCGCGTTGGAGTCGGTTGAGGTGGATGCGGTCTTCGCGGTGTTCGTGCCGCCGGTGAGCGTGGACGTCGAGCCGTACGCCAAGGCGCTGCGCGATGCGGCCCGGGACAGCAGCAAGCCGATCGTGACGACATTTCTTGCCGCGGAAGGTATCCCGGACGTGCTGGCGGTCCGGGGGGAGGACGGCCATCCCATCCGGGGTTCGGTCCCGTCGTATCCGGGGCCGGAGCGTGCCGCCCTGGCGCTGTCACGCGCCTGGCGTTACGCCCAGTGGAAGTCGCGGCCTGCCTCGAAGGTGGTCCGCCCGAGCGGTATCGACTCCGATCGTGCGGAGGTGCTGGTGCAGTCGTGGCTCGGCGCGGGCGACGGGCGCTGGCTGACGGATTTCGAGGCGTCGGAGTTGCTGGCCTGCTACGGCCTGCGGGTGGTGGATTTCACACTGGCGCGGTCCGAGGACGAGGCGGTCGCCGCGGCGCAGGCGCTCGGCTTCCCCGTCGCGATCAAGGCGACCCGTGAGGGGTGGCGGCACCGCCCCGACCTCAGCGGGGTGCGGTTGGACGTCAGCACCCCTGACGCGGTGCGCGACGCCTACCGCGCGCTCTCGGTGGCGTCGGCGGAACCGCTTCTGCACGTGCAGAAGATGGCGAACAAGGGAATCGGCTGCGTCGTCGGGGTGCAGGACGACCCGTCCTTCGGTTCGCTGATCTCGTTCGGGCTCGCGGGGGTGATCTCGGATCTGCTCGGTGACCGCGCCTACCGGGTGCTGCCACTGACGGAGGACGAGGCGACCGAGCTGATCGACGCCCCGAAGGCAGCGCCGCTGCTGTCCGGCTACCGGAACGCGGCGCCGGTCGACAAGAGCGCCCTGGTGGATCTGGTTCAGCGGGTCTCCGCGCTCGCCGACGACCTGCCCGAGGTGCGGGAGCTCGTCTGCGAGCCGGTGCTGGCCAGTGCGATGGGAGCTGAGATCACCGACACCCGGGTCCGGATCGGCCACGAGCCGAGCCGGGCCGACCTCGGTCCGCGCCGACTGCGCTAGCACCCCGCAACGTAGTCGCGCCGGCCGATCCTTGCGCTCCGAGGGGGAGGAGCGGGTCGGATCGACCGGCGCGGGGTGCGCTGACACTCAGGGGGATGGTCAGCGCACCGGACTGTGTGGCATTCCCGGCTCGCCGGGGTGCGAGCCCGGGTGGAGATCAGCTCGCGTAGGAGCGCAGCCGCTCGGCGCGGTCGCCCTCGCGGAGCTTGCCCATCACCTCGCGCTCGATCTGGCGGACGCGCTCACGGGAGAGCCCGAAGATCTTGCCGATCTGATCGAGGGTGCGGGGCTGGCCGTCGTCGAGACCGTACCGGAACCGGATGACCTGCTGCTCGCGCTCGTCGAGGGTGGCGAGGACGGACCGGATGTCGCTGTGCAGCAGCCCCGCGATCACCGCGTTCTCGGCCGAGGTTGCCTCGGCGTCCTCGATGAAGTCGCCGAGCGGCGCCTCCTCGTCGCTGCCGACCGGCATGTCGAGGCTGACCGGGTCCCGGCTGTGGTCGAGCAGGTCCGCGATCTTGGCGACCGCGATGCCCGATTCGCTCGAGAGCTCCTCGTCGGTGGCCTCGCGGCCGAGCTGCTGATGCAGCTCACGCTTGATCCTGGCCAGCTTGTTGACCTGCTCCACCAGGTGCACTGGCAGCCGGATCGTGCGGCTCTGATCGGCCATGCCACGGGTAATGGCCTGGCGGATCCACCAGGTCGCATAGGTGGAGAACTTGAAGCCCTTGGCGTAGTCGAACTTCTCCATCGCGCGGATCAGTCCCAGGTTGCCCTCCTGGATCAGGTCCAGCAGCGGCATTCCGCGCCCGGTGTACCTCTTGGCCAGTGACACCACGAGCCGCAGGTTCGCCTCGAGCAGGTGACTGCGCGCCGACTGGCCCTCGCGGACGATGGTGGCGAGGTCACGCTTCTTGGCGGCGGTCAGCCTCTTGCCGGTCTCGAGCACGTGTGCGGCGTACAGACCCGCCTCGATCCGCTTGGCCAGCTCGACCTCATCCGCTGCGGTCAGCAGCGCGGTGCGGCCGATCCCGTTCAGATAGACGCGAACGAGGTCCGCGGCGGGGCTCTGGGCGTCCAGATCCTCGGCGCTGGGCCGCAAGCGGGTGGTGGTGGGGCTCGTCATGACCTGCCTCCTCATCGGTGGTGTCTCATAAAGCTCAACGCCGCGACACCGTGCAAAGTTCCCAGGTGTGATCCACGGAATCGCCGCTGACCTGCGTTTTCGCGGCGGGCGTCCTGAGAAGTTGCTGAGAAGATGAGCCGGGGGAACTACCCCGGGAACTCCGCGGGCAGCACCAGCCCGTGCCGAATCAGCGAGTGCACCAGCGGGATGGCGGCGGCGGCGAGCTCGTCGGGATCCTCGCCGTTCGCGGCCGCCAGCAGTTCGAGCAGCTCGTTCAACGCCAGCGAGTCCGGCCGCATTCCCCCGAGCAGCGCGGCGGTCAGGTCGTCCACCTCGTGCTGCCAGTTCGGCCCGCTGCCGCGGTGTACCCGCGCCACGACCTGCTGCCAGCCCTCCTCACCAGGCAGCGACACCCGCTCGAGGGCGGTCGTGGGCTCGAGCCTGAAGCGCTGTTCGAGCACGTCACGCTCGCGCAACCAGGCCAGCCGGTCGAAATAGCCGAGCGCCTCGCCGCCGAGCGGATCGGTGAAGCCGTGCCGCAGGTCCTCGGCGAGCACGTCGCTCGGCTCGTCCGTGCGCCGCAGGTAGACGAAGCCGAAGCCGATGCCCTCGACGTCGGCGGCCTCGAAATGGGCCAGCCAGGCCTCGGCCTGCGCCGCGGTCGCCGGGTCACGCGGATCGAGGCCGCCGTCGCGCATCCACGTGCCCACGTACAGCGCGGGGTCGGCGACGTCACGCTGCACGATCCAGGCGTCGACGCCGTGCGCGGGCAGCCAGGACGCGATCCGCGACCGCCAGTCCTCGCCGCGCACATGCACCCAGGACGCCAGCATGGAGGCGGTACCGCCCGGCTCGAGGTGGTCGAGCACGTTCGAGACCATCAGCTCGCTGGCTCCGTCGAGATCGAGTCCCGAATCGCGGTAGGTGTGCTCGACCCGGCCGCGGCCGACCACGAACGGCGGGTTGGCGACCACCCGGTCGAAGCGGCGGCCGTCGACCGGCTCGAACCACGGACCGCCGAGCAACTCGACGTCGATCTCGTTGAGCGCGAACGTCGCGGCCGACAGGTCGAGCGCGCGCAGGTTGATGTCGGTGGCCGTGACGGACCGCGCGTACCCGGCGGCGTGCAGCGCCTGGATGCCACAGCCGGTGCCCAGGTCCAGCACCGACCCGGTCGGGGTGGTCGGGGTGGCGCGGAGCAACGACAGGGACGCGTGCCCGACGCCGAGCACGTGGTCGGGCGCCGTGGTCCGCGGACCCATGCTGCCGTCCAGGTCGGAGAGCACCCATCGGTTGCCCGCGCCGAGGTCGAGCGGCCGCAGGTCGAGTGCCGCCCTGACCTCGTCTCCCGAGCGCTCGAGCAGCCCCACGGCGACGGCCCGGTCCAGATCGAGCGGCCGCAGCGCATGCGCGACCTCCGCCGCCGGGCAGGGATCGGCCAGCAGGAAGAGCCTCGTCAGCACCCCGAGATCGCCCGCGGTGCGGCTGGCAAGCCGCACCGGAACGGGCTCGCTGCGGCCGAGCGCATCGTGGGCGTCGGAGCCGAGCATCTCCAGCAGGGCGTCGGCGGTGTACTCGGTGCGGTGCAGGGCCTCGCGGAGCGGAGCGCAGGCGGAGAGCAGTTCTCGGTTCACCGCCACAGTTTGTCAGCTCGTGGCGGCAGGGTCGGCGGTCGATGCCGAAACGTCAGCCCTCGATCGTGGGGTGCTTGTCCGATTCGATCGCGGGCGGGGTCGGGGCCTGGTGGTCGTAGCGGCGCGGCTCGTCGGCCTTGCGCGGCGGGCGGTCGTTCGCGACCAGCACCGCGATCCACGGCAACGGGACGGAGATGCCGATGATGGCCAGGCTGATCCATGGGTTGGCCCACTCGCTGTAGGCAAGCGCGGCCAACACCAGTGCCGGGATCCGGATCGCCATCAGGATCGTGTACTTGCGGACCCGGACGCGCTGTTCGTCATAGAACGACTGGGCCGCATCGGTGATGAGAACCGGGTTTCCCGACGCGTCGTCGTTGCCCTTCGCGCGGTCGAAATCCGAACTCGATGCCATCTGTCCACCTTCCCACTCTCCGCAGTCGAATGCACTACCGGGGGCTCGCCCGCCGCGCGGGAGTGCGTCATCATGGACGGGTGAGCACTCAGACCAAGGAACGTCCCGACACCACCACCGACGAGTCCACCGATGACGACCGCCCCAAGTTCTTCCACTATGTGAAGAAGAACAAGATCGCCGAGAGCGCGGTGATGGGTACCCACGTCGTCGCGTTGTGCGGGGAGGTCTTCCCGGTGACCAAATCGGCCAAGCCCGGCTCGCCGGTGTGCCCCGAATGCAAGAAGATCTACGACGGGTTGCGCGCGGGCGACTGAGCCGCCACGACCGGACAGCGGCCGCCGTCGGTGTCGTCGGCCGCCTCGTCGGCCGCCTCGTCGGTTGGCGCGTCCTCGGCGGCCTCGTGCTTGCCCCGGTCCGGTCCGGTGATCCGCATCGGGCCGCCTGCGAGCCGCCTGGTGAGATTCGTGACGGGCCCGACGGACGCGCCGTCGGGCGCCCTCGCGGCCGCCGCGGCCTGCGCCGCGAGCCACTCCCGCATCTGCTCCATCCGGGTGGCCCTTGCCGGCCAGAACTCCTGGATGGTCGCGTTGAACTCGGCGCCGAGGACCACCGCGAAGCCCAGGAAGAACGTGAACAGCAGGAAGGCGATCGGCGCCGCCAGCGCGCCGTAGGTGTAGCCGGTCTGGGTGATCCAGGAGAGATACCAGCGCAGGACGGTGCTCGCGCCCATGAAGAACACCCCCGCGAGCAGCGATCCGCCGAGTAGCCGGTGCCAGGGCAGGGACTTGGCCAGCGCCACCTTGTACAGGGTGGTCAGGCCGATGATCAGGAGCAGGCCGACGGCCGGGTAGTAGAAGGCATCGACCGCCTCTGTCCCGAACGAGTACCAGGACCGCGGTAGCACCTCTCCGATCAGGGTGGGTCCCAGCGCGACGAGCGGCAGCACGAAGACCGCGACGATGAGAAACATCACATAGAGCAGCAGCGCGAAGATCCGTTGCCAGACGGGATGCCTCACGTCCTTCTGCCCGTGCGCCTCGACGATGGAGTCGACGAACGTCGAGATCGCCGACGATCCCGCCCACAGCGACAGCAGGAAACCGGCCGAGACGATCTCGGGTCGGCCCTGGCCGAGGACGTCGTTCACCGTCGGGCTGATGAGCTGGTCGACGACGCTCTCGCTGAAAGCGGTACGGCTGAAGGTGATGATCTTCGACTCGATGATCTCGACCGTGTCGGGGCCGAACCAGCCGCCGACGTAGCCGATGCTGCCGAGCAGTCCGAGCAGCAGGGGAGGAAGCGACAGGGTCTGCCAGAAGGCGGCCGTCGCGGCCTTGCCGAAGATCGAGTCGCCCCAGGCCTTCGTCGCGGTTCTCGCGATGACCTGCCAGGCGCGGTGGAGCGGATGGAATCCTGAGCGCGCATCGGCGCGCCCGGCAGGCTGGTCGCCGCCCGGCTCTCCGTTGCTCGGCTCGTCCATGATGGTTCCAGCATTCCCGACGTGGCCACGTCGCCGCGCATTGAGGCCCCCCGTGTCGGGAGAAATCTGCCCGCTACCAGAGATCGCGGCCGGTCCGCGACCACGCCGCGACGCGCGGTCGCCGGTGATGCGGGGAACGTCGGTGGTCGGCGTTAGGCTCCTCCAGGATCGAATCACGGCGACCGATCGCATCACGGACACAGTGCAGAAGGAGCGGCAGCGACAGTGCTCACGGGTAGTACCGAATCGACACCACCCGCACCCGTCGCCACCCTCCGAGCGTGGCAGCGTCGCGCGCTGACCAAGTACCTGGCCACCGGGCCCCGCGACTTCCTCGCGGTGGCGACCCCCGGCGCAGGCAAGACGACCTTCGCGCTCCGGGTCGCCTCGGAGCTGCTGCGCGACCGCACCATCGACCAGGTGACCGTCGTCGCGCCCACCGAGCACCTCAAGCACCAGTGGTCCGGGGCCGCGGCCAGGATGGGCATCGCGCTGGACTCGAACTTCACCAACTCGACCGGGCAGACGTCCGCCGAGTACCACGGCGTGGTCGTCACCTACGCCCAGGTCGCATCGCATCCGACCAAGCATCGGGTGCGCACCGAGAACCGGCGGACCCTGGTGATCCTCGACGAGATCCACCACGGCGGCGATGCCAAGAGCTGGGGCGACGCGATCCGGGAAGCGTACGAGCCCGCCACCCGGCGGCTGGCCCTGACCGGTACCCCGTTCCGCAGCGACGACAGCGCGATCCCGTTCGTGCAGTACGAACCGGACCGCGAGGGTCTGATGCGGTCGAAGGCCGACCATTCCTACGGCTACTCGGACGCCCTCGCCGACGGCGTGGTGCGCCCGGTGGTCTTCCTCGCGTACTCGGGGGAGGCGCGCTGGCGCAACAACGCCGGTGAGGAGTTCGCGGCCAGGCTCGGCGAGCCGCTGTCCGCCGAGCAGACCGCGCGCGCGTGGCGGACCGCCCTCGACCCGAACGGCGACTGGATCCCGTCGGTGCTCACCGCCGCCAACACACGGCTGCAGCAGCTGCGCGCGGGCGGCATGCCCGACGCGGGCGGGCTGGTCATCGCGACGGACCAGACGGTGGCGCGGGCGTACGCGAAGATCCTCGAGGCAGGCACCGGACGGGCGCCGACCGTCGTGCTGTCCGACGACCCGACCGCCTCGAAGAAGATCGCCGAGTTCAGCGAGAGCTCCGAGCCGTGGATGGTGGCGGTGCGGATGGTGTCCGAGGGTGTCGACGTGCCGCGCCTGGCCGTCGGCGTCTACGCCACCAGCTCCTCCACCCCACTGTTCTTCGCGCAGGCCATCGGCCGGTTCGTGCGCATGAGGGCCAAGGGCGAGACGGCGAGCGTCTTCGTGCCCTCCGTGCCGGTGCTGCTCGACCTCGCCAGCCAGCTCGAGCTGCAGCGCGACCACGTGCTCGGCAAGCCGCATCGGGAGAAGGACGGCCTCGACGACGAACTGCTGGTCGACGCCAACAAGCAGAAGGACGAGCCGGGCGAGGAGGAGAAGGCGTTCACCTCGCTCGGCGCCGACGCGGAGCTCGACCAGGTGATCTACGACGGATCCTCGTTCGGGACGGCGACCTTCGCCGGCAGCGACGAGGAGGCGGACTACCTGGGCCTGCCGGGGCTGCTCGACGCGGACCAGATGCGGGCCCTGCTGCGTGAGCGTCAGGCCGGTCAGCTGGACAAGGGGGCCAGGGAGCCCGCACCCGTCCAGGCGCCCGCCGCGGTGGCCGACCGGGTCTCGTCCGCGAGCAAGCTCGCGGAACTGCGCAAGGAGCTCAACGGGCTCGTCGCGATGCAGCACCACCGAACCGGCAAGCCGCACGGGTGGATCCACGGTGAGTTGCGCCGGGTCTGCGGCGGCCCGCCGACCGCGATCGCCACGGTCGAGCAGCTCACCGAACGGATCGCGATGCTCCGGCAGTGGTGAGACGGGCAGTGGTGAAACCAGACAGAGCCCGCACCTTCAGGTGCGGGCTCTGTGCTGACTGGGGTGCCCCGAACGGGCGCCCGGTTTGGCTGACGGCCTAGATCGTCGCCTCATCGAGTACGGCATCGGAGACGATGGTGGCGTTCATCGCGCGGAGTCGATCCTCGTGCTCGTTGGCGTGGTGCTGGCAGAAGAGAAGCTCTCCACCAGTCGAGAGGACCGCGCGCACGCGGGCTCCCGCACCACACCGGTCGCACCGGTCGGCAGCGGTCAATGGGGGGCTGGTCAGTGTTCCGGGCATGACTCCTCCGTACTGGCGTTCGGCCGAAGCCGGGTGCCTGGGGCCTGGTCCGCCGCACCGGGGTGGCGCGGTGAATCCACTCTGTCAGACGTTTGGGCTTCAGGAGTTGTTCCCGTCGGCGTTTCTTTGTGGTTTCACTAACAACGAACACGGGCCCCGCACGTGACGGAGATCACTGTGGGGGCGCACCGGATAGCCTGCGGGGGTGACTCATCCGGACAGCACCCTCGTACACATCTGCACCGCCGAGCAGTGGCGGCATGCGCAGCGGGCGGGGGAGCGGCTGCCCGAGACCTACGACGCCGACGGGTTCGTTCACCTGTCGAGCACCGGGCAGGTGCACCTGCCTGCGAACCGGCTGTTCGCCGGTCGCTCCGATCTCGTGCTGTTGTACCTGGACCGGGAGCGGCTCGGAGCCGAGGTCCGCTGGGAGCCGGGCGTGCCGACGGACCCGGAGTCGATGCGGTTCCCGCACCTGTACGGGCCGCTCCCGGTGGCGGCGGTCACCGGGGTGCGCGCGTATCGACCCGGTCCAGACGGCAGGTTCGGGACCCCGGAGGACTCAGGACGCGGGGAGTTCCCTGGCGATGATCGCGGCCTGAACGCGTGAGCTGACGCCGAGCTTGGTGAGCACCCGGGACACATGGGTCTTGACGGTGGTCTCCCCGATGAACAGGCGTCCGGCGATCTGCTGATTCGTCAGACCGTCGCCGAGACAATCGAGCACCTCCCGCTCGCGGTCGGTGAGGTCGCCGAGGCCAGCGGGCTGCCGCACCGGAGTCGGCGGTGCCGCCGCGAAGGCGTCGATCAGGGTGCGGGTGACCTGTGGGGCCAGCACGCCGTCCCCCGCGGCGACCGCGCGCACGGCAGCCGTCAACTCCGCGGCCGTCGCCGATTTCAGCAGGAACCCGGAGGCGCCTGCCTGCAGCGCCCCGAACACGTACTCGTCGATGTCGAAGGTGGTCAGCACCAGCACGTGGGCCAGGCCCGCCGCGGTGATCTCCCTGGTCGCCGCGATGCCGTCGGTGCCGGGCATCCGGATGTCCATCAGCACCACATCGGGCCGCAACGCACGGGCCTGGCCGAGCGCCACCTCGCCGTCGGCGGCCTCGCCGATCACCTCGATGTCGTCGGCGGACCCGAGGATCATCGACAACCCCGACCGGATCGCGGCGTGGTCGTCGGCGACCACCACCCGGATCATGCGCCCGCCGCCGGTCCGTCGACGGGGATGGACACCGCGACCCGCCAGCCGTCGGGGGCCGGTCCCGCGCTGAACCGGCCACCGAGCAGTTCGGTGCGCTCGCGCATGTTCGTGAGCCCGGTGCGTTGGCGTGGCGGATCCGACGGGAATCCTCGCGGCGGAAGCGGATTGCAGACCGTCATCAGCAACTGCCCTGACTGCGACCGGAGGGTGAGCTCGACCGGACGGCCCGGTGCGTGCTTGATGGCATTGGTGAGGGCCTCCTGGGCGATCCGATAGGCGGTGTGGTCCACGGCGGTGGGCAGCTCGCCTGGTGCGAGGTCGTCGTGCACCGCGACCTCGGTGCCCGCGGCCTGTGCGGAGTCGACCAGCTTGGCGAGCTGGCGGAGACGGCCGGGCGCCGCCGCGTCGTCGACGATCTCCGTGCGGAGCAGGCCGATCATCGAGCGCATTTCCTCGAGCGCGTCGATGCTGTTGCCGCGCACGGATTTCAGGATCCGGTGCAGGCGCTCGTCGGACTCCGGGCCGGTGATGCCGAGCGCGGCCTCGGACTGGATGGCGATCGCGGACAGGTGGCCCGCGACGACGTCGTGCAGATCCCGGGCCATCCGATTCCGTTCGTCCGCGATCGCCGCCTGCCGGTCAAGGGCCGCGATGGTGGTCAGCGCCTCGGCTCGGGCACGCTCGGAGTCGGCGACGTCCTTGTGCAGCCGCACCGCGCGCCCCCACCACAGCGGGGTGCCGACGAAGGCGAAGGCCGCGATCGTGGTGATCACCAGTGGTTGCCAGCTCCTGGTGAGGACCAGCACGAGGGCGAGGCACACGGTGGTGCCCGCCGCCGCGACGCCGACCATGGCACGGGACTGCCTGGCGGTGCCGTACAGCGCGACCGCGTACACGAGGTCGGAAAAGACCAGCCAGATCGGCAGGGTGGGCCCGAGCGCGAAATCGATGCCGAAGGGGATGGTGGCGAGCCAGATCGCCAGCACCGGGCGGTCCCGACGGAACACGGCGACACCGCAGATCGCGGCCAGCAGTACCAGCCTGGCCGGTACGGGGACCCCGGCGGAGAACGGCGCGAGCGAGTACAGGGTGGTCGAGTAGAGCACGGTGCCGGTGGCGAACGCGAGGAGCGCGATCAGCGCACTCTGCGCGAGTGAGGGGAGTGCGGTCCAGCGTGACACGCCACCATCACAGCACACCGAGAACCCCGTGACGTCCTCCCAAGGGAGGACGTCGGATCCGGCGGACGGGCGATGTCGCGGCAGGGTCGCGCCGGTGATGATCGTCGGCATGGAGATGGCGCTCGTGCTCGGGCTCGTCGGGCTCGCTCTGGTCGACAGCACCAGCCTGGGGACGCTGGTGATACCGCTGTGGCTGTTGATGTCCCCGGAGCGGCCGCCGGTGCGCCGGATGGTCGCGTACCTGGGCGCGATCGCCGGCTTCTATTTCGTGGTGGGGGTACTGGTCCTGCTGACCGCGTCGACCGGAATCGCCGCGGCAGGGTCCGTGCTGCGCGGACCCGTCGGGCTCAGTGTGCAGTTGGCGCTCGGTGTCGGCCTGTTCGCACTCAGTTGGCGATTCGACTCCAGGGCGAAGACCGGTGGCGGCGGCGGTCGGGTGATCCGGTGGCGGGCAAGGGCTCTGGATGCTCAGTCCTCCGGATCCGGGGTCGCGGTCCTGGCGATGAGCGCGGGCGCCCTCGAACTGGTCACGATGCTGCCGTACCTCGCGGCGATCGGGTTGTTGGTCTCGAGCGGGCTGTCCCCTGCGGTCTCACCGGTCCTGCTGGCCGGCTATTGCGTCGTGATGGTGCTCCCCGCCTGCCTGCTGATCCTCGCCAGGACGGTGGCGCACGCGCGGGTCGAACCCTGGCTGGTACGCGCGGACGGCTTCCTGTCCAGACATGCGGACAGCGCGCTGGGCTGGGTGCTCGGCATCGCGGGATTTCTGCTCGCCCGCGATGCCGCCGTCGAGCTCTTCTTCCGCTGATCATCGGCGAATATCGCGCGTCGCGGGACCGATCCCGCGCGCGGCGCTACCGTTGAGTCATGAACGTGGAAGTGACTCCCCTTCCCGGAATCGGCATCCGGAAGGATTTCGAGCTGTCGACCGGTAGGCGCATCGGCGTGGTCACCCATCGGGACGGTGGGACGGACCTCATCGTTTCGAAGAAGGACGATCCCGACGCCTGTGCCGCATCGGTGCCGCTGACCGACGAGGAGGCCGCTGTCCTGGGCAATCTGCTCGGCGCCCCGCAGTTGGTCTCGCAGTTGCGGGAGGAACACCGTGACCTGCCGGGGATCAACACCCGGCAACTGCCGATCGCCGAGGACTCGCCCTTCGACGGCCGGACGCTGGGGGAGACCGCGATGCGAACCAGGACCGGGGTCTCGGTGGTGGCGGTGATGCGGGCCGGACAGGTGTACCCGTCGCCGAATCCGGACTTCAACCTCACCGAGGGAGACCTCTTGGTCGCCGTGGGTACCTCGGACGGGCTCGACGGCGCGGCCAAGATCCTGCACCACGGATGAGTTCCGGGAAAAACCCGGGGCGGCGGCATGACTAGCACCGCGCTTTCGCTGATCCAGCTCGGCGCGGTGTTCTTCGCGCTCGGTGTCCTCGGTCGGCTGGCGGGCCGGGTCGGCATGTCGCCGATCCCGCTGTACCTGGTCGGCGGCCTCTGCTTCGGCGAGGGTGGGTTCTTCACGCTCGACGGTATCGGCGACTTCGGGCACCTGGCCGGGGAGATCGGCGTGGTCCTGCTGCTCCTGCTGCTCGGCCTCGAGTACACCGCGAGTGAGCTGGTCACCGGGCTGCGCAAGTCGTGGATGGCGGGTGCGGTGGACATCGTGCTCAACGCCGCACCGGGGGTGATCGTCGCATTCATGCTCGGGTGGGGGCCGGTCGGTGCCCTCGTGATGGGTGGCGTCACCTACATCTCGTCCTCGGGCATCATCGCCAAGGTCCTCAGCGACCTCGGCCGGCTCGGCAACCGCGAAACCCCTGTGGTGCTGGCGATCCTCGTGTTCGAGGACCTGACCATGGCCGTCTACCTGCCGATCCTGACGGCGATCCTGGCCGGGGTCGGCTTCTTCGGCGGCCTGCAGGCGCTGGCGATCTCGTTGTGCGTGGTCACCTTGGTGCTGGTGATCGCGCTGCGCTACGGCCACTACGTGTCGGCGATCGTCGACAGCAAGGACAAGGAGGTCTTCCTCCTCAAGCTGCTGGGCGCGGCGCTGTTGGTCGCCGGTATCGCCTCGGCGATGCAGGTGTCGGCGGCGGTCGGCGCGTTCCTGCTCGGCATCGCGATCTCCGGGTCCACCGCCCGCAACGCGGCGAAGGTACTCGAGCCCCTCCGTGACCTGTTCGCGGCGATGTTCTTCGTGGTGTTCGGCCTGAACACCGATCCGGGCACCATTCCGCCGGTGCTCGGCTGGGCGGTCCTGCTGGCGGTGGCGACGACCGCGACCAAGATCGCGACGGGATGGTGGGCGGCCCGCAGGCAGGGGGTCGCCGTGATGGGCCGGGCGCGCGCGGGCGCGGCCCTGGTCGCCCGCGGCGAGTTCTCGATCGTCATCGCGGGGCTCGCGGTGGCGGCGGGCGCGGTCGAGGGTGAGCTCGCGGCGCTGGCGACGGCGTACGTGCTGCTGATGGCGATCCTCGGCCCGGTTGCGGCACGCGTGGTCGAACCGTTGGTCGGTGCCCTGCGGCGGCCGCAGAAGCCGTCAGGGGAGCCGAGCGACCCCTACCTCACGCCCTGATCGCGCCCGCCGGGCTCACCGCTTGTGCCGCGCGTTGCGGAATCTCTCGACGACGTCGCCGACCTTTGCGACCTCGTCCGGACAGCACGGGCAGCGCAGCGTCACGGTGCCGTCGAGCGTCTCCACCCAGTACGGCTCGGTGCCGTCGCCTGGGACGAACAGGTAGCGGCCGATGCCGAGTTCGGGGTTGTAGAGGTTGTGGAAGATCTGCAGCCTCACGATGCCGTGCGCACAGCGATCCTTCGCGACCGTGAGCGCCCGCACCACACGATCGGGCAACGCCATGATGCGATCGGCGATCTCCCGGGTGTTGCCGAACACCACCGTGTCCTGGTGGTCGTGCCGCCGGTCTTCGGTCGTCATCTCGGGTCACCTCGCGATAAGGCGACGACCCCCGTCGCCATACACCGGCGAAGGGGGACATCACTGCTGTCACGTCGGAGCTTCCAGTCTAGTTTCCGATCGCGAGCGCCGAGCAGATCCGATTAGGCCTCCGGCGGGAACCACGGCGCCTGCGGGCCGTGCGGCGCCCCGGAGGTCGGCCCGAATGGCAGCCCGTGCAGCTCGACGGCATCGATCTGATCCCGGAACCGCGGCGGCACCGCCGATCGGTCCTCCTCTGCGAACGCCACCATCTGGTGGCCGAGGACGTCCGGCGAGCGGGGCACGCGCTTGTCCTGCCACCAGAACTCGAACACGGCCCGGTCGCGGTCGAGGTCGATGATCCCGTAGCCGTGGTCGACCCACTCGACGAACTGGGCGTTGCGGTTGAGCGTGAGGATCGCAGCTTCGGCGGCGCGCGCGATCTCGGTGGACTCCGCAGGCCCGAGGCCGGTGGCGCCGCGGATCATGTCGTCGGCGCCACCGCGCCCCATCGAGGTGGGGGCGAACTCGACACCGACGGACAGGCCTCGGACGTCCGCGGGGTCGTCGACGACTGTGGGCACCGGGCCGCCGTTGCCGGTGCTCACCCGCAGCGCCCCGGCCCCGTGGTTCTGCGGTTCGGCACCGCTACGGGTGTTGCGGCCGGGGATCCCCGAGGCATACCCGTCGCCGAGGTACGCCGTGGAGATGACGTCGGACGCGAAATTCCCGTGCGCGTCGCCGGTCACCATGACGTTCCGCCGGATCCGCTCCCCGCGTGCGCCCCGGAGGTGGTCGACGATCGCGTCGCGCTCGGCGGTGTACCGGCCCCAGCGGCCGATGCCGAGCTTCGGCATCTTCACCCCCTGCACGACCTCCGGGATGTCGGTCGGAGCGAACCACGCCTGGTTGCCGATGACCCGCCACCGGGTCCCCCGGTGCGACGAGTCGGTGAGCGTGGCGGTGAGCCACTCGTACTGCCGCCGACCGAGGAGGCTCGGCTGCCCCGGCGGCAGGTGCGAGGAATCGGCGGTGTGCACGGCGTGCGACTCGGCGTCGATCCCGACGACGTCGACGAGGTCGCCGTAACGCAGCGCCCGGTAGACGAGCAGCGGGTCCTCCGGTGCGGGGTAGGAGCCGTCGTCGACGAGCACGAACTCGCCGCTGCCGTCGGCGCGCACGGGCCGGGTCGGTGTCCACTCGTGGAACGCGCGCACCGTGTCGGCGAGGGTCGTGGTCGCCGACGCCGGGTCGATCCCGGGGGCGTTCACCTCGGTGCCGTAGGCGACGTCGATGTCGTGGTTGTCCCACACGATCATCCACGGGTGCTGCTGGTGGGCCCGGACGAACTGGGGGTCCGAGCGCCACAGCGCGTACCGCCTGCGCACCTCGGCGAGGTCGAGCCAGTCCCGGTTGTCCGGGTGGTCCATGTCGGCGAAGCCGACGCGCGAGCGCACCAGCTCGTCCTTGTCCGGGAAGTCGTAGATGTAGTCGCCCACGTGCAGCACGAGATCGAGGTCGTCCCTGGCGGCGATGTGCTCGAACCCGCTCCAGAACGAGGACCAGTAGGAGCTGCACGACATCGTGGCGATGCGCACCCGGTCGACGGCGGCACCGGGGGCAGGCGCTGTGCGCGTTCGCCCCGTGATCGAGTGGGCGCCGGAGTGCGTGAAGCGGTAGAAGTACGTCGCGGCCGGGGCCAGGCCGGTGACGTCGACCTTCACCGTGAAGTCGTGCTCCGCCACCGGGGTCTGCGCGCCGGAGCGGACGAGGGCCGTCATGCCGGGGTCGGTGGCCACCTCCCACCGCACGGGTCCGGGGGCGCCGGTCACGCGCTCGGGCATGAGACGAGTCCAGAGGATGACGCGGTCGGGCAAGGGGTCACCGCTGGCGACGCCGTTGGCGAACGGTCCGGGGCAACACGTGGGGTAGTCGACGGGACGGGCGGGATCGGCGGACGGCGCCGCGGCGGTCGCGGAGGGGGCGTGTCGGAGACCAGCCACCGCGAGACCGCCCGCGAGGGCGGAGCCGCGCAGGAACGCGCGGCGGGAGGGGCCGCGCGGGGAGGTGGGGGCGATTGGGGGCTGGTCACTCATCCGGCAAGTCTCGACCACCGCGGGGCGTGCGCGGTGGGGATCCGATGACGGCCCGACGTGCGCAGGGTGAACTGTCGGTGGCAGGAGACCATCGGACACACGAATGCCCCGCCACCTTCGAGGTGACGGGGCATTCGTCGTCTGGTCGGGACCGACTAGTCCAGGTAGTCGCGCAGCACCTGGGACCGCGACGGGTGCCGCAGCTTCGACATCGTCTTGGATTCGATCTGACGGATCCGCTCACGCGTGACGCCGTAGACCTGGCCGATCTCGTCGAGGGTGCGGGGCTGGCCGTCGGTCAGGCCGAAGCGCAGCCGGACCACGCCCGCCTCGCGCTCGGACAGCGTCTCGAGCACCGACTGCAGCTGATCCTGCAGCAGGGTGAACGACACCGCGTCGACGGCAACCACGGCCTCGGAGTCCTCGATGAAGTCGCCGAGCTGGCTGTCGCCCTCGTCGCCGATCGTCTGGTCGAGGGAGATGGGCTCACGCGCGTACTGCTGGATCTCCAGCACCTTCTCCGGCGTGATGTCCATTTCCTTGGCGAGCTCTTCCGGCGTGGGCTCGCGGCCCAGGTCCTGGAGCAGTTCGCGCTGGATGCGACCGAGCTTGTTGATGACCTCGACCATGTGCACCGGGATGCGGATGGTGCGGGCCTGGTCGGCCATCGCGCGGGTGATGGCCTGGCGGATCCACCAGGTGGCGTACGTGGAGAACTTGTAGCCCTTGGTGTAGTCGAACTTCTCGACCGCGCGGATCAGGCCGAGGTTGCCCTCCTGGATCAGGTCGAGGAACGCCATGCCACGACCGGTGTAGCGCTTGGCCAGCGAGACGACCAGTCGCAGGTTGGCCTCGAGCAGGTGGTTCTTCGCGCGGTTGCCGTCGCGGCAGATCCAGTTCATGTCGCGGCGCTGCGCGACGGGGAGCTTCTCGCCCTTCTCGGCGTGCTCGGCCATCAACTGGGTGGCGTAGAGGCCGGCCTCGATGCGCTTGGCCAGCTCGACCTCCTCCTCGGCGTTGAGGAGGGCGACCTTGCCGATCTGCTTGAGGTAGGCGCGGACCGAGTCGGCGGAGGCGGTGAGCTCGGCGTCCTTGCGGGCCTGCCGGAGCGCCTCGGACTCCTCCTCGTCCCAGACGAAGTCTCCGGAGGCCTTGTCCTTGTCGGACGGCTCCGCGGCCTCTTCCTCGTCCTCGCCGACGGCGACGACCTCGACGACCTCGTCGGCCGCGAGGTCACCCTCGGGCACCTCGAGATCGGCCATGTCGGCTTCGTCGGGCGCGTCCTCGAGATCGATGCCCTCGGCCTTGCTGCCCGCCTTCTTGGCGGGGGACTTCTTCGCTGCGGCCTTCTTGGCAGGGGCCTTGGCCGCGGCCTTCTTGGCAGGGGCCTTCTTAGCAGCGGCCTTCTTGGCTGGAGCCTTCTTCGCCGCGGCCTTCTTCGCGGGGGCGGTGCCGTTGGTCGCCGCGGCGGACGCCGATTCGGTGCTCGGTTCGGCGGTCTGACTTGTATCGGAGGCGGCCACGTACGCCCTTTCGTGACGGTGTCGTGCGGCGTCACGCCAGAGTGATTTTCCGGCGGAGAGGTCAGTTGAGTTCGGCCGGCTGAAGGCCGGACGTGTCCATTGTAACTATCGCAACGGGTGTTACGACGCGATGCTGGTCTGCGCGGCGAGTGCGGCGCCCACGATGCCCGCCGTGTTCAGCAGCGCAGCGGGCACGACGGGGGTGCGATTGGTCAGCAACGGGATCCATTTCTCGCTCTTGCGGCTGATGCCGCCGCCCGCGATGAACAGATCGGGCCACAGCAGATCCTCGAACGTGGCGAGCACCCGGGAGACCTCCGCGGCCCACTGTTTGTAGGACAGATCCTTGTTCTCCTTGACCGAGGACGCGGCGCGGTGCTCGGCTTCCTTGCCGCCGACCTCCATGTGCCCGAACTCGGTGTTGGGGAGGAGGACGCCCCGGTGCAGGATCGCGGATCCGATCCCGGTGCCGAACGTCAGCAGCACGACTACGCCGTCGACATCCTTGCCCGCACCGTAGGTGTCCTCGGCGACGCCCGCAGCGTCCGCGTCGTTGAGGACCGTGACGGGGCGGCCGCCGAGCGCCTGTCCGAACAGGGCCGCCGCGTCGGTTCCGATCCAGGACTTGTCGATGTTCGCCGCGGTGCGCGCGACCCCGCCGGTGACCACGGCAGGCAGCGTGATGCCGACCGCGCCGTCCCAGCCCGCCCTGGTGACGATCTCCGCGACGGTGCCCGCGATGGCCTCGGGGGTGGCGGGCTTCGGGGTTTCGATCTTGATCCGGTCGCCGATCAGCTCGCCGGTCTCCAGGTCGACCAGGCCGCCCTTGACGCCGCTTCCGCCGACATCGATGCCGAACCCGCGTCGGCCGCTGCCGTTGCTGTCCGCTGATGGCCGGGCCGGGGTCGCTTCAGTCATGAGGCAAACCTTAATCGTCTGGAATAAGACCGGCGCGGAAGTCGGGTGATGAGGCACCATGGGGCGTGCCTTCTTTGCAGTCCCATTCCGCTGTCCCGACAACGTCCGATTCCGATGCAGCCACCGGCCCCGACGATCCGCGCACGCTGCGCGACGTGGCGATCCGGGTGGCCATCGCCGCCGCAAGGCACGTGCGTGCCCGCCGCCCCGAGGTGTTCGCCGCGACGGGCGTTCTCGCGGAGGACAGCTCGGTCGCCACCAAGAGTCACCCGACCGATCCGGTCACCGTCGTGGACACCGAGACCGAGGAGCTGATCCGCGGACTGCTGGCGGGCCTGCGCCCGGACGACGCCATCCTCGGTGAGGAGGGCGGGGGACAGGCCGAGCAGATCCGGGGCGTGCGCTGGGTGGTCGACCCCATCGACGGGACGGTGAACTTCTTGTACGGCATCCCCGCCTTCGCGGTGTCGGTCGGTGCGCAGATCGATGGTGTCTCCGTGGCGGGTGCGGTGGTGGACGTCCCGGCCGACGCGGTCTATTCGGCGGCCCTCGGCCACGGCGCGACGCTGCTCGAGGCGGACGGCACCGAGCACGCGTTGCGGTGCAACCCGGTGTCCGACGTGTCGGTGGCCCTGCTCGCGACGGGGTTCGGTTACGGGCGGGCCCGCAGGCAGGCTCAGGGCGCATTGATCGGGCGGGTGCTGCCCCAGGTGCGCGATATCCGCCGGATCGGCTCCGCCGCCCTCGACCTGTGCATGGTTGCCTCGGGCCGTGTCGATGCGCATTTCGAGCACGGGCTCAGTCCGTGGGACTGGGCAGCAGGAGCGCTGATCGCGAGCGAGGCGGGCGCCATGGTCCGCACGCCCGCGCCGCACTCGATGAGCGCCGCAGGCGAGGTGGTGGTCGCGGCGGCCCCAGGGATCGCGGCCGAGTTGGACGAGGTCTTCGCCGAGGCGGGCGTGTTCGACCCGATCCCGGACTGAGCCGTCAGCAGCGAGCGGTACGGGCGGCCTTGAGGAGGCTGATGTCGACCGGCGCGGCGGCCATGCCGCCCGGCGCGGGCTCCTTCAACACGGCCAGCACCTCTTCGGCGTCGGTGTTCGGGCGCAGCTCGTTGAAGTAGGTGCCCAGTGCCAGGTCGACGGTGTCGTCCTGGCGCTGGTCCTCGATCAACTCCGCGCACGGCGCGACCAGCCACAGGGCACTGGCGGCGGCGAGACCGTTTGTGCCGAAACGGATCTGGCCGTGGCACTGCATGTTCTGGTCGACGTAGACGGGGTCGTTGCCGACCTGGACGTCGGGGGCGCTGGCGTAGCCGTACTCGCTGAGCTGCGCGGCCACCTGCGCGGCCTGGCCGCGTTCGCCGTTGGCATTGAAGACGCGAACCCTGGTCGCCGCGAGGGTGGTGGGTTCGGTGTCCATCAGCGTCGTCGGGTCCATCTTCTGGCCGAGCGGCTGCGGCGCGGGTTCGTTCGGGTCGGCGGACTGCGAGGCGGGCCGCGGAAGGTTGCACGTCACCGCGGCGGAGACCTCCTCGTCCTTGGTGAGGATGCGAACCCACAGCACGGAGCCGAGCAGGGCGAGGATGCCGATCAGCGCGACGATGGGCATGGCGCGCCGCCTGCGGAACGGACGGCCCTGCTCATCGGTGGAGTGACCCTGTGTGATCAGTGAAACCACGATTCGTCCCGACCTCTCCGCCGCGCCCGCTGATCGGCGCCATTGTGGCGCCGGTGCGCACCCACTCTAGAGTGCGGCGCCGGGATCGTTGTCGACGCGGTCACAGCTCGGAATGTCGCGGAAATGTCACGGTCGACCCGTCGTTTGTGTCGATTTTCAGACAGTTTCCGACGTGTGGTGAATGGCCCGCGACATTTCTCCGGAGTTCGGCTATTGTCTGGCGGCCGCAGTCGTACACGACAGGCGTTTGGAGGACCGGACGGAAGGGCCAAATGTGGTGCAGATCATATTACCTGCGCTAACTTTTGGGCACTATTCGGCGCCCCCGAGCGTTATGCAGCCACACGGGTTGATTCGTGTATTCGGCTGTGGTGTGTGGCCGGGGGAATCGATGACGAGAGAAGACGAGGGGAAGACGAGATGGCAACCGACTACGACGCACCGAGGCGTTCGGAATCCGACGAGGTTTCGGAGGACTCGCTCGAAGAGTTGAAGGCCCGGCGCAATGAGGCGCAGTCCGCGGTCGTCGACGTCGACGAGTCGGACACCGCGGAGTCGTTCGAGCTGCCCGGAGCAGATCTGTCCGGCGAGGAACTGTCGGTCCGGGTCGTTCCGAAGCAGGCCGATGAGTTCACGTGTTCGAGCTGCTTCCTGGTGCATCACCGGAGCAGGCTCGCCAGCGACGCCGGTGGCGTGCTCATCTGCATGGATTGCGCAGCCTGACAGCGCTACTGAAGGTAGTGGATCCGACCGGGGCACCGAGTGCCCCGGCCCGGTATCAAAAGTCGTGCCCGGCCTGTTCGCAGGCCGGGCACAGTGGTTTCCGGGTCACCCGGACCCGCTACGGGGTCAGCAGTGCCGCCAGCTCGGCGGGCTTGCGGGTGCTGACCAGCCAGTACGGCGTGGGATCCTCCGGATCGTCGAGCACGATCAGGACCATGGTCTTGATCCAGGTCCGGTGCTGCACGTAGGCGGCGGGGTCCAGCTGCCTGCCGAGCGCTGCCGACTTGGCGGTGGCGGGCACGACCGCGACCCGGGAGATCACGTCCAGCGGCAGGTTCGCCCTGCCGACGCGCAGCTCGCCGCGTCCCGGGCCGTCGGCGACCTCGATCCGGAGCCGGCTCAACCAGAGCAGGACCCACACCGGGAAGGGCAGGAGCAGGACGTACGGCAACCAGGCCAGCAGGCCGGGGTTGCCCATGTGAACCTCCGCGGCGAGCAGACCCGCGACGGCGAGGCCGGCGGCCCACCACCACAGCGGTACCCACAGTCGCTCCGCGTAGATCGGTGCGGTGGGGTCGGTCTTGCCACCCGTGGCGGCGGTCGAGGCAGGTTGAGGGTTCTCGGGCACATATCCAGAGTAGTCTCGGTGCGCGTGAGCGATCTTCCAGCCATCGAGCTGCTGCGCCTTGATCCCGACATGCCGATCCCACAGCGTGCCCACGCGGGCGACGCGGGCGTCGACCTCTGTTCCACCGTCGACGTGACCATCGAGCCGGGGGAGCGGACCCTGGTGGGGACCGGAATCGCCGTTGCGCTCCCGGTCGGCACCGTCGGGCTGATCCATCCCAGGTCGGGACTGGCCGCCAAGTCCGGTCTGTCCGTGGTGAACACGCCGGGCACGGTCGACGCGGGTTACCGCGGTGAGATCAAGGTGTGTCTGATCAATCACGATCCGCGCACGCCCATCGCGATCAGTCGCGGTGACCGGATCGCTCAGCTGTTGGTGCAGCGGGTGGAGTTGGTCTCGTTCGTGGAGGTCGAGTCGCTCGACGAGACAACGCGCGGCGCGGGTGGATACGGATCCAGTGGTGGACACGCCAGCCTGCACGCGGTGTCGGCACTGTCCGAGGAAGGGGCACGATGATTTTCGGACGTAAGAAGAAGGACGCGGACGAGGACCTCGATCGGTTCGAGGACCTCCGCGACGACGTCGACGCGCAGGCCGAGGAGTTCGAGGTCGACGAGTTCGGTGTCGAGGAGCGGCCCGAGGGCGGGCCGTACGACCGGGATGAGCTCGACGACCCCGAGGGTGCCGCGCAATCGCGGCTCGACCTCGGGTCGGTGCAGGTCCCGCTGCCCGAGGGTGGGCAGATCCAGGTGGAGATGGCCCAGGACGGCACCCCGCAGGCGGTGCACCTGGTCACCGAGCACGGCCGTGTCACGATCGCTGCGTATGCCGCGCCGAAGTCGCCGGGGCAGTGGCGCGAGGTCGCGGGTGACCTCGCCGAGTCGCTGCGTGCTGACCAGGCGGAGATCAGCGTGCAGACCGGCCCGTGGGGTCGCGAGCTGCACGCGGTCACCCCGAACGCCGACCTGCGCTTCATCGGCGTCGACGGACCGCGCTGGATGATCCGTTGTGTGGTGGCGGGACCGGTCGGTTCGGCGGGGCTCGAGGCGCCGCTGACCGCGATCGCCAGGGAGATCCTCGCAGGCACGGTGGTCAACCGCGGCGCCGAGCCGTTCCCGGTGCGGACCCCCCTCCCGGTCGTGCTCCCGCAGATGCTGGCCGAGCAGCTGATCGCGGCCCAGCAGCAGCAGATGCAGGCGCAGCAGCAGGCCGCGCAGGCCCAGGAGACGGCCGAGGTCCAGGAGGCCGCCGTCGCCGAGGCCGCTGCCGCTGCCGAGGCCGCCGCTGCCGCCGCCCAGGATCACACCCTGCCGCCCGAGGAGCGTCCAGGCGGCTCCGGGTCGGCGATGCAGCAACTGCGCCGCTGATCCGGCCGCCGTCGATCAGGACGCGGTCAGGGCTGCCAGGCAGGACCGGCCGAGGATTCCGGCGTCGGCGCCGATCTCGTCGAGGGTGACGGTGGCCAGCGAGGCCGACCTGAGCACCGTCACCCATCGCCGGGCCACGGCGATGGGGTGCACCGGGTCGTCGCTGGCGGCGCAGATGCCCACCGGCACCGTGATCCGCGCGAGGTGTTCCTCGACGAGGCCGTGGTACGCCGCGGCCTCCTCGAGGGCGTTGGGCAGGTGTGGCCACTGCGATCGCCAGGACCGCTCGAGTTCACCGCCGAGCCATGCCGGGCTGGTCTCGATCATCGCGCTGGTCACCGCGTCGAGGCCGTCCGCGCGGAGCATGCGCGCGGTCATCGTCGCGCTCAGTGCCGCCGGGGCCTCGGCGGGGTCGCCGATCCAGGCGGGCAGCGCCGCGAGCACCCCGGCCGCGCGGCACTCGTTGCGAGCGGCCCACTGTGCCGCCACCGCGGCACCGATCGACACGCCGCCGACGAGGATCCGCCCGTACCGGTCCGCGGCCGCATCCATCGCCTCGAGGTAGCTCTCGACCACCCGCCGCGGGTTGGGTTCCACGGCGATGATCTCCACTCCGACCTGCGTCAACGCGCCCGAGAACGCCTTCTCCGCGAAGTGTGCGTCCGACCCGGTTCCCGGCAGCACCACCGCTGCCTGCGGCCATGTCATCTCCTGCATCCGTCGATGGTCGCACCGAGGCATGAGGCGAGTGTCACACGGGTGCCGTCGGGGCCGCGAGCGGGGTATTCGCCCGCTGGCCGGGACACTGCTCACAGTGGTGTGGTTCCCGGTTCGGGATGGGTCTACAGTGGCGATCACACAGACCTACAAGCGGGGCGACAGACGCACCGCACCTGCTCCAGGAGCGCGCTATGGCACTCGCGGCCACAGGCTATTTTCGTCGGCTGACCCGCCGGCTCACCGAGGACCTCGATCAACTCGATGCCGAGGCAATGGTGGAATCGTCGCAGGCGTCGGGCGCACAGCGCGCCTGCGACTGTAGTCGCGGTGAGGAGGTCACCATGCTCGGGCGGCTGCGCAGCGTCGAGACGTGTCCCAAGGCCTCGACCGCGAACATGGAGGCTGAGTTCTTCGACGGAACCGAGGCCGTGACGCTGGTGTGGATCGGCAGGCGCCGGATCGCGGGGATCGAGCCGGGCAAGACATTGCTCGTTCGCGGACGCGTCGGTGAGCGCAACGGCCAGAAGGTGATCTACAACCCGTACTACGAGCTACGAGGGGATTCGTAGCCATCGCCGGTACATGTGGCAGTCTCGTCGGGTGACCGACAGGCAGCAGCAGTCCGTACTCGAGCAGCTCGGCGGAGTCAGTGGGCTGGTCTACTCGACCCTGCCGGTTCTGGTCTTCGTCCCGATCAACAGCTTCTGGGGCCTCACCGCGGCCATCTGGGCCGCCCTGGGCGTGGCGGCCGCGGTGCTGGTGTGGCGGGTGATCACGAAGGGCGCCATCCAGCCTGCGATCTCGGGCTTCCTCGGCGTCGGTGTCTGCGCATTCATCGCGTACCGGACCGGGGATGCCAAGGGTTACTTCCTGTTCGGGATCTACACGAGCCTCGCCTACGCCGGGGTGTTCCTGCTCTCGATCCTGGTCCGGTGGCCGCTGGTCGGCGTCCTGTGGGGCTTCCTCAACGGTCACGGCAACTCGTGGCGGGGCAGTCGTGCCGCGGTCCGGGCCTACGACCTCGCCACCGCCGCATGGGCCTTGGTGTTCGGGGCCCGCTATCTGGTCCAGTCGCAGCTCTACGACACCGATCACACCGGGTGGCTCGCGGTCACGCGCATTGCGATGGGCTGGCCGCTGACGGCCCTGGTCCTGTTGACGACGGTCTGGTTGGTCCGGCGCGCCGACCGTGCCGCCGAGGCCGTGGTGGAGGCGGAGACAGACGCGGAGACCGAGCCCGAGGCAGGGGTGGATTCGGATGATCGCGGCGCCGGGCCGAATGGTGCGGGTGGCGAGCGTTCCTAGCGAACACCCGAGATCGCAGGCAATGGACAGACCGAAATTATCGGCGGCGCTTCGTATGTGACGTACCGCACGTTCGGTGAATTGTGGCCGCCGAATTCAGGCGTCTCAATTCGATGACCGCATTGCCCGATTTCGGACAATGCGGTCATCAAATTCAGTTACGTGACAATTCGGAACCTCTGGATCAGCGCTTGACGCCGACCGCCGCGCGGAGCTCGTCCTCGACCTCGACGGAGGCGACGAAGAGCAGCTCGTCGCCGCCCTCGATCGGGTCGTCCTGCTGCGGGACGATCACCCGCCCGCCCCGCAGGATGGTCACCAGGGCGGCGTCGCGGGGCAACTGGATCTTGCGGACCGGCTTGCCTGCCAGTTCGGTGTCGTCGGGCAGGGTGATCTCCACCAGGTTCGCCTGACCCTGACGGAAGGTCATCAGGCGGACCAGGTCGCCGACCGAGACGGCCTCCTCGACCAGCGAGGCGAGCATCCGTGGGGTGGAGACGGCGACGTCCACGCCCCAGGAGTCGTCGAAGAGCCATTCGTTGCGGGGGTCGTTCACCCGGGCGACGACGCGTTTCACGGCGAACTCGGTCTTGGCCAGGAGGCTGACCACGATGTTGACCTTGTCGTCGCCGGTCGCGGCGATCACGACGTCGTAGGACTCGAGCTCGGCGGACTCCAGCAGGGCGAGCTCACAGGCATCGGCGTGCACCCACACGGCGTCCGGGATCGCCTCGGGGTCGACGTGTTCGAGATTGCGCTCGAGCAGCATCACGTGGTGGTCGCCTCGGATCAGCTCGCGGGCGATCGATCGGCCGACCGCGCCTGCTCCGGCGATTGCGACTCTCATCGGGTCCATCCGTTCGGGTCTTGGATCGAATCGTGCGCCGCGGTCGGCGACGCCTGAGGGACGGTGGTCATCAGGAGTCCGAGGGCGGCGGGGTTGCCGCCAGGGCGACCGCCTCGGCGACGGTCCCGGAGACCGCGGCGACGTACACCTGGTCGTCGGCCTGGATCATCGTGCGACGGTCGGGGAGCACCCCGGTGCCGAAACGGATGAGGAAGGCGACCCTGGACCCGGTGTGTTCCTCGAGTTCGGTGACCTGGTGGCCGACCCAGTCCTCGTGCAGGTCGAGTTCCGCGACCGCGACGGTGCCGGAGGGGTCGCGCCACTTGGTGGTGTGACTCTCCCTGGTGAGATGGTGCAGGAAGCGGTCGGTGGTCCACGGCACCGTGGCCACGGTCGGGATGCCGAGGCGTTCGTACACGGCCGCGCGCTTGGCGTCGTAGATCCGGGCGACGACCCGGCTCACGCCGAAGTTCTCCCTGGCCACCCTGGCGGAGATGATGTTCGAGTTGTCGCCGGAGGAGACCGCGGCGAACGCCTCGGCCCGTTCGATACCCGCCTTGAGCAGGACGTCGCGGTCGAATCCCATTCCGACGACGCGGTGCCCGGTGAATCCGGGGTCGAGGCGTCGGAAGGCGTCGGGGTCGCGGTCGATGATCGCGACCTCGTGGCCGATCCGGTTCAGGCCGGCCGCGAGGGCCGATCCGACCCGGCCGCACCCCATCACGACTACATACACCGTTCGCCTCCGCTCGTCGGGTTTCCGACGCTGTGTCGCGGTCGCCGCGGTGGCGGAAACCATCAATTCGAACGGTACCGTCCCCGGTTCGGCGGCGTCCGCGCACATCGCGATTTGGCGAACTGGGCGGCGGATGGCACTGGATCGGTTCGGACGGATTACGCTTTCCCGGTGTCAAAGCTCTCGACCGCTGCCAAGCGGCTGCTGGTAGGTAGACCGTTCCGCAGCGACAAGCTGGGGCACACACTGCTACCCAAGCGAATCGCCCTGCCGGTCTTCGCCTCCGATGCGATGTCCTCGGTCGCCTATGCGCCGGAGGAGATCTTCCTAGTCCTGTCCGTTGCGGGGATCTCCGCGTACATGTACACGCCGTGGATCGGGTTGGCGGTCTGTGCGGTGATGGCGGTGGTGGTCGCCAGCTACCGGCAGAACGTGCACGCCTACCCCTCCGGCGGCGGCGACTACGAGGTCGCCACGACGAATCTCGGGCCGACGGCGGGCCTGACGGTCGGCAGCGCGCTGATGGTGGATTACGTGCTCACCGTGGCTGTCTCGATCTCCTCGGCCGCCTCGAACATCGGCTCCGCGGTTCCCTTCGTCGCCACCCACAAGGTGCTGTTCGCGGTCGCGGCGATCGTGATCCTCACCGCGATCAATCTGCGCGGCATCCGAGAGTCGGGGACCGCGTTCGCCATCCCCACATACGCGTTCATCATCGGCATGTTCCTGATGCTCGGGTGGGGTCTGTTCCGGATCTTCGTGCTCGGGGACGACGTCAAGGCCGAGTCGGCGGGTTTCGAGCTGCACGCGGAGAACACCCAGCTCTACGGGATCGCGTTCGCCTTCCTGATCGCCCGCGCGTTCTCGTCGGGTTGTGCGGCACTGACCGGTGTCGAGGCGATCAGCAACGGGGTGCCCGCATTCCAGAAGCCCAAGTCCCGCAACGCGGCCACCACGCTCTTCCTGCTCGGCGCGATCGCGATCGTCCTCCTGATGGGCATCATCACCCTGGCCCAGAAGATCGGGATCGTGTACGCGCACGACCCCGCCGAGCAACTCACCGGAGCGCCGGAGGGCTATCAGCAGAAGACCCTGATCGCGCAGATCGCGGAGGCCGTGTTCTCGGGATTCCCGATCGGCTTCTACTTCATCGCGATCGTCACGGCGCTGATCCTGGTGCTCGCGGCGAATACCGCATTCAACGGGTTCCCGGTACTGGGCTCGATCCTGGCGCAGGACCGGTACCTGCCCCGGCAGCTGCACACGCGCGGAGACCGGTTGGCCTTCAGCAACGGCATCCTGTTCCTGTCCGGTGCAGCGATCGCCTTCGTCGTCTTCTTCGGGGCCGAGGTCACCAAGCTGATCCAGCTCTACATCGTCGGCGTGTTCGTCTCGTTCGTGCTGAGCCAGACGGGCATGATCAGGCACTGGACCCGGCACCTGAAGAGCGAGACCGATCCGGCGGCACGGCGCCGCATGAAGCGCTCACGCGTCATCAACTCCATCGGTCTCGCCATGACGGCCACCGTTCTGATCATCGTGTTGATCACCAAGTTCGCGGCAGGCGCCTGGATCGCGATCGTGGCCATGGTCGCGATCTTCGTCGTCATGAAGTCGATCCGCAGGCACTACGACAGCGTCGCGGCGGAACTGGACGAGCAGGAATGGGACGGGGTGCTGCCGAGCAGGACCCATTCGATCGTGCTGGTGTCGAAGCTGCACATGCCGACGATGCGCGCCATCGCCTACGCCCGCGCCACCCGGCCGGACACCCTGGAGGCGGTGACGGTGAACGTCGACGAGGCCGACACCAGGACGCTGGTCCGTGAATGGCAGAACAGCGATATCACCGTGCCGCTCAAGGTGATCGAATCGCCCTACCGCGAGATCACCAAGCCGGTCCTCGACTACGTCAGGCGGGTGCGACGCGATTCACCTCGCGAGGTGGTGACGGTGTTCATCCCGGAGTACGTGGTCGGGCACTGGTGGGAGCAGATCCTGCACAACCAGAGCGCGTTGCGGCTGAAGAGTCGCCTGCTGTTCCAGCCGGGGGTGATGGTCACGAGCGTGCCGTGGCAGCTCAGTTCCTCGGAGCGCGCCAAGCGCGAACGGATCCAGGCGGTGCCAGGCGGCACCAGGCGTGGTTTCGATGCCGCGGAGGACAACGGTCGGTGAGCGAGAGCTGGTATGGCCGCAGGGTCGAGGTCAGGCTCGGGAATCCGGGCCACGGCGGTTTCTGTGTCGCCAGGCACGAGGGCCGGGTGGTGTTCGTCCGGCACGGGTTGCCGGGTGAGCTCGTGATGGCCGAGATCACCGAGGATCGCGGCGGCTCGTTCTGCCGCGCGGACGCCGTGGAGATCGTGGAGGCCTCACCGGCGCGAGTGACGGCGTGCTGCCCGATTTCGGGGCCAGGCGGGGCCGGCTGTTGCGACTTCTCGCACGCCTCCTTGGACGCCCAGCGCGAGATGAAGTCGTCAGTGGTCACCGAGCAGCTGCGCAGGATCGCAGGCGTCGAACGGGAAGTCGAGGTCGAGGAACTGCCCGGCACCGGCGACGGCACCGGGTGGCGAACCAGGCTCCGGCTCGCGGTCGACCGTGAGGGCAGGGCCGGTTTCCACGGCTACCGCAGCTCCCAGGTGATCACCGACCTGCTGTGCCCGCAGCCGGTACTGGGCACGTACCAGGGCCTGGCCGAGCGGGATTGGCGGCCGGGCGGCGAGATACAGGTGACGGTCGACGCCGACGGAGTCAGGCACGTGGTGGAGATCGAGCCCGCGAAGGTCTCGAGCACCGGCCGCCGCAGTCCGGGCAGGCGCGGTGCCACAGCGCGCCGCGCCGCACAGGCGGGTCCGCGCCGCGAGCACCTGGTGGAGGGCAGCGGCCGCGCCGTGGAGCGGGTCGGTGGGCGTGCGTGGGAAGTTTCCGCGACCGGCTTCTGGCAGGCGCATCGTGGTGCGGCACAGACCTATTCGACGGTGGTCGGGGAGTGGGCGGAGGCCGCTCCCGGCTCGATCGCCTGGGATCTGTACGGCGGGGTCGGCGTGTTCGCCGCCGAGCTGGCCGGCCAGGTGGGGCCGGACGGCGAGGTGGTGTCGGTCGAGTCAGGTCGCGGCGCGGTCGACGACGGCAAGCGCGCGCTGGCGGATCTCCGGCAGGTGCACCTGCGGGCGGCCCGGGTGGAGAAGGTGGTGGGGGAGTTGCCGGTTCCGGTCGGCGCGGTGGTGCTCGACCCGCCGCGGTCCGGGGCGGGCCGCGAGGTCATCGAGGCGCTCGCACACGCCGGCCCGGGCCGGGTGATCCATATCGGCTGCGATCCGGCCGCATTCGGGCGCGACGTCGGGCTGTACCTCGCGCAGGGGTACCGGCTCGAAGAGGTGCGGGCCTTCGACGCCTTCCCGCTCACCCATCATGTGGAGTGCCTCGCACTGCTGACGCGGTAGCGGGGACGGCGCTGTCCATCCCGGAGGCCCGTTGGGTGGGGATGGCGTCACTTCATGGGCATCATCGGCATCATGGGCATCTGCCAGCCCATCTGGTACATCCAGGCCATGAACATGTCCATCATTTCTTGCCACATTGTCTGTCTCACCTCCGCTCGAGGTGATGGTGATCCACGCGCACGTGACCGTGTGCGCTTCCGATTCTACTGAGATCGCCGCCCCCAATAACTTGCATGGGTAATGCAACCAATATATAGTTGCGTACCGCAAGCATCAATCACTCTGTTCAGGGGAGCCCATGGCCGTGCAGACCGCCACCGCGGAGGACCTCGTCGAAGAGGTCTTTCTCTTCGGGAGGGCGTTGCGCAATATTCTCGGCGGCGCCGATACGAGCGGACTTCCGCCCGCACTTCTCGGGGTGCTGCACGTGCTCGCCACCGTCGGCCAATGCAGACAGATGGAGCTCGCCTCCAACCTGTGCGTCAGTCAGTCGTCGTTGAGTCGACAGATCGCGGACCTGGTGGATGCCGGGTTCGTCGAGCGGCACGCCGATCCGGAAGACGGACGGGTCTCGCTCGTTCGTCTGTCGGAGTCCGGGACAGAGCTGCTGAGGGCGAACAGAGAACGCCGGGCCGAACGCCTACGCACCATGTTGGGCGAATGGAGTGAAGAAGAGGCCCACGAAGCCGTGACCTCGCTCCGTCGACTCAAGCACACCTTCATGACCCCGCCGGTACGGAGAGCCGTGTCCGACGCCGATTCTCAGAACCAGGGGAGAACACACCTATGACCGAAACCGAAAACAAGCCGCGCCACGCCGCCCCGCCGGGGGATGAGGTGCTCATGACGCACCGCGAGATCCTCGAGGTTCTCGCGGGGCTGCTCGCGGCGCTGTTCACCGCGCTGCTCAGCTCGACGATCGTCTCGACGGCCCTGCCCACGATCATCGGTGATCTCAACGGCAGCCAGACCCAGTTCGCCTGGGTCATCACCACGGCGCTGCTGGCCACCGCGGCGTCGACGCCGATCTGGGGCAAGCTCTCCGATCTCTACAACAAGAAGGTCCTGGTCCAGTCGGCGATCGTGATCTTCGTGATCGGCTCGATCATCGCCGGCTTCGCTCCGAACGTGCCGGTCCTGTTGGGTGCCCGCGTGATCCAGGGTGTCGGCATGGGCGGCCTGACCGCGCTCGTCGTTGCCATCATCGGAAGCATCATCCCGCCACGCGATCGCGGCCGGTACTCCGGATACATGGGTGGGGTCATGGCGGTGTCGATGGCAGGCGGCCCGGTCCTCGGCGGCGTCATCGCCGACGGGCTCGGCTGGCGCTGGTGCTTCTTCGTCTGCGTCCCGCTCGCCGTGATCGCGCTCGTCCTGCTGCAGAAGACGCTGCACATCGAGACCGACCGCAAGGAGGGCGTCACCATCGACTGGCTCGGCGCGACCCTGCTGACGGCGGGCGTCTCGGTGCTGCTGATCTGGGTGTCCTTCGCGGGCAAGGCGACCTACTACGACTGGATCTCCACCGAGTCCGCGGCGCTGGTCGGCATCGGCGTCCTGCTGCTGATCGCCACCGTCTTCGTCGAGAGCAAGGCCACCTCGCCGATCATCCCGCTCAAGATCGTCACCGAGCGGACCACCGCGCTCGCCATCATCTCCTCGGTCGCGGTCGGTGTCGGCCTCTTCGGCGCCACCACCTTCCTCGGCCAGTACTTCCAGACCGCGCGCGGGCACACCCCGACCGAGGCCGGCCTACTGACGATCCCGATGGTGTTCGGCATGCTGGTCGGCACCGTCGGCTCGGGCCAGCTGATCACCAAGTTCGGCAAGTGGAAGGGATTCGTCGTCGCGGGCTCCATCCTGCAGCTCATCGGCTTCCTGCTGCTGAGCACGATCGACCACGAGACGCACATGTGGCTGATCGGGCTGATGATCGCCCTGCTCGGCCTCGGCACCGGCATGCTGATGCAGAACGTCGTCCTTGCGGTGCAGAACACGGTGAGCGTCCACAACATCGGTGCCGCCAGCAGTGTGGTCGCCTTCTTCCGGACCTTCGGCGGCGCGATCGGTGTCTCGGTGCTCGGCTCGGTGCTGGCCACCCGGGTCACCGACCTCACCGCGGAGGGCTTCGCCAGGCTCGGCATCGACACGCACACGCCCGGTGGCGGTGGCAACCTGAACCTGAAGGCGCTGCCCGCTCCCGTGCAGGACGTGATCAGGATGTCCTACGGCGACGCGACCGGTCGGATCTTCCTGATCGCGGCGGCCGTCGCGGTGGTCACCGTCATCGCGGTGATCTTCCTGCCGAACAAGCCGCTGCGGACCACCATCGACCTCAAGCCGTCCGAGGCGGACCTGGAGTACGAGAAGGTCTGAATCGGCCGGACCGACACAGCAGTGCGGCCCACCCCGACAGGGGTGGGCCGCACTGTGTCGTGGCTCAGGTGACGGCCTGCTCAGGCCGCCCGGAACACGTCGGCATTGATGTATGCCGCGACCAGATCGTGGTACTCGCGTCGCGGGCGGTGGTCCGCGGGCAGGACTCCGGCCAGCGGAGCCTGCGAGCGGAACTGCTCGAGGTTGAAGGCCTGCCCGCCGTTGGTCCGGCGGCCGATGACGACCACGCCCACGAGCGCGATCAGTACCGAGGAAAGAACGAGGTAGGGGATCACGACACCAGTGTCGCCGACCGACCCGTGCCTTCCCAAACTCTGGGAACGAGATCTTCGGCACAGGTGATGCAGGTCACGGGCACTTTTCGGCGCAGGACGGCACGCTCGCGCGTGTGAGGGTCAGATCAGGGTCCAGCGCACCCGCACCGTCGCCGACAGCTCGGTCTCGCCGCGTTCGATCGGCATGGCATCGGCGGACGCCTTCATCGCCCGCACCATCGGCCTTGGCATCGGCGGCGAGTCGACATCCTCGGAGACCTCGACGACCGTGCCGAGCTCACGCCCCGACAGGCCCGCGTACTGTTTCGCCTTCGCGAGGGCATCGGCGAAGGCCGCGTCCCTGGCCTGACTCAGCAGCCCGGCCTGGTCGGCGATCCCCAGCTCGAGACCGCCGAGCCGGACGTCGTCCCCGCCCGCGCCGACGCAGTCGGCGATCACCCGTCCGGGAGCCGACAGATCGCGCAGCGTCACCGACAGCGCGGTACTGGCGATGTAGCCGACCACCTGCTGACCCTGGTTCTCCTGCCACACGGTGTCCGCGTGCACGGACAGCCCCGTGGTGGAGACGTCGGTGGGGGAGACCCCCGCCGCGCGGAGCGCCTCGGACACCGCATGGGCCGCCTGCCCGGCCCGTTCGAATGCACTGGTCACCTCGGGCCTGCGGGCCTCCACGGACACCGTGATCCGCATGACGTCGGGGGAGGCGGCTGCCGAGCCGTGGCCGAGGACGGTGACGGAGGATTTCATCTGCGAGGTCACGACTTCCGGTTGTACAGGCGCATCGTGATGGGCCCGAAGACCAGGATGAAACCGGCACACCAGCCGAGCACGATGGCGAGATCGCCGAGCTCGACGGTGCCGGCCATCAACCCGCGGATCGCGGTCACCAGCTTGCTGATCGGATTGACGTTCACAAAGGCCTGCAGCCAGCTCGGCATGGTGGACGGGTCGACGAAGATGTTGCTCGCGAATGTGAGCGGGAACAGGATGAACATCGACACGCCCATCACCGCCTGCTCGGTGCGCATCAGCATCGCGAACATCGTCCAGACCCACGACATGCTGAACGAGAACAGCAGCAGCAGCGCGATGGACGCCACCACGCCGACGAACCCGCCCTGCGGCCGGAACCCGATGATCAGTCCGAGGACCATCACGATCACCGAGGCGATCGTGTAGCGGACCACATCGCCGAACAGGGCGCCGACCAGCGGTGCGGGCCGCCAGATCGGCAGCGACCGGAAGCGGTCGAAGACGCCCTTCTCGATGTCCTTGTTCAGCGTCAGGCCGGTGTACATGGTGATCATGACGACCGTCTGGACCAGGATGCCCGGGATCAGGAACTGCACGTACGCCTCGGTGGACACGGCGAGGGCGCCGCCGAACAGGTAGGTGAACATCAGCGTGAACATGATCGGGAACATGGTCACGTCGAACAACTGCTCGGGCACGTGCTTGATCTTCAGCAGCGCCCGCCACCCGAAGGACAGCGACGTCGACAGCGCGTTCGGCCGTGCCGGCCGCGGCCCCGAGAGCTGCAGCACGTCGCTCACCGCCGGCGCAACCGACGGGGATTGCACGGAGGTCGATGTCATGATGCCGTCTCCTTCACGAATTCCTTGTCGTCTTCCGATTCGGCCGGCCGGCCGGTGAGCGCGAGGAACACCTCGTCGAGGCTGGGCTGTCCGAGCGCGAAGGTGGTCACCGAGATGCCCGCGTCGTCGAGTGCCGGCAGGGCGCGGGCGACCCGCTGCGGGTCCTCGATCCGCGCGGTCAGCGCCGCCGGATCGGATTCCCGCGTGATCTCGACGCCGAGGACACCGCCGAGCAGGACGGCCGCGGCGTCCCGTTTCGTCTGATCCGCGACGCGCACGTGCAGGGCGCCGGACCCGACCGAGGCCTTGAGCTCGCCGGTGGTGCCCTCCGCGATGACCTTGCCGTGGTCGATGACCGCGACCCGGTCGGCGAGCTGATCGGCCTCGTCGAGGTACTGGGTGGTGAGCAGCACGGTGGTGCCGCCCGCGACGAGGGCCCGGACGATCTCCCAGACCTGGTTGCGACTGCGTGGATCGAGTCCGGTGGTCGGTTCGTCGAGGAAGATCAGCTCCGGTGTGACGATGATGCTGGCCGCGATGTCCAGGCGCCTGCGCATCCCGCCGGAGAACGTCTTCACCTGGCGCGGCCCCGCCTCGACGAGGTCGAAGGCCGTCAGCAGCTGTTCGGACCTGGCCTTGGCGCCCGCCCTCGAGAAGCCGAACAGCCGGGCCAGCAGCACCAGGTTCTCGGTTCCCGACAGATCCTCGTCCAGTGAGGCGAACTGACCGGTCAGGGCGACCTTGCTGCGGACCGTGTCCGCTTCCTTGGCGACGTCGTGCCCGAGCACCCTTGCGCTGCCGCCGTCGATCTCGAGGAGGGTCGCGAGCATCCGGATGGTGGTGGTCTTGCCCGCCCCGTTGGGGCCGAGGACGCCGTACACGCCGCCGGAGGGAACCGCGAGATCGACACCGTCGACCGCGACGTTGGATCCGAACCGTTTGACCAGTCCCGTGGTTTCGATCGCGAGTCCTGCGTTCAAGGTCATGTGAGTACCTTCTCCGATCCTGCGGTCGACGGCAACGTAGTTTTCGAGCGTAGGCGCGGGGTGCGACAGCGTGGGTTGGATCGTCGGGTGGCGGGCGGCTCAGCCCAGCCTGCCGCGCGGTGCCAGCGACCGGATCGCGGCCTCCATCTGGGCATATGCCCCCGCCGCCAGCCGTTCGAGAAGCGCCACCTTGAGGCCGGGCGCCTCCGCGCCGAGGCGGGCGAAACGGTCCGGCGGCAACACCGCCAATCGAACATCGGTGTCGGCGTGCACGTCGCCGAGGAACCGTTCCCCGATCAGCGTCGGCATCTCCCCGAACGTCATCCCCGGCGCGAGCGTGGTGATCCGGTGGGGGACCCCGTCCGTCCCCTGCAGGGTGTTGCTCACCCGTCCGGCGAGGATCAGGAAGATGCCCTCGGCCGGATCGCCGCGGTGCACGATCAGCTCGCCCTGGGCGACGGTCCGCATCTCCAGCTCGCGCGCGAACCTGTCGAACTGCTCGGCGCTGAGCGCCGACACCAGGGGGTGTTCGGCGAGTGTGATCGACTCCGGCAGCCTGGCACCCGCGCAGTGCAGGTCCAGGAGGGTGTCCTCGCACCACTCCAGGGCAGAGTCGAGATCGACGAAGACCCTGCCGCCCGCGGTGGGAACCAGCCCGGAGGTGGTGTGGCCCAGCCGGCCCTCGGGGTCGACCAGCGCGAGCCGGCAGCCCTTGACGCCGAGGTCGTCGTACAGGTCCGACAGCATCCTGCCTGCGACCCCGCTGACGTCGTCCACCCGCCGGACGTCGACGACGACCGCCTCGAGTTCGTCGCTCTGCGCGGTGATCTCGCGCACCGCGGTCTCCGTGCCCGCGAACAGCAGGTCACCGTGCAACTCGTAGATCCGCGCACGCCGCCCGAACTTCTCGAGCGACTCGCGTTCGGCGGCCCCGCGCCGCTGCCTCGACGGTGCCTCCGCGACCGAGTAGCTGGACCTGACCGCGGACCTGGCCGCGCGCGTCACGTGCAGGAAATGAAGTTCGAGTTCCCTCGAGAGCTCCCGGCAGGCCTGCACCCCGCGGACGCTGTTGCCGTGGGCGTCGAGGCGCGGCGAGTACACCGCGATCCCGATCTGACCGGGCAATACCGCGAGCACGCCGCCGCCGACGCCGCTCTTCGCGGGCAGGCCGACCTGCGTCACCCAGTCGCCTGCGGCGTCGTACATACCGCAGGTGGTCATCACGCTCAGTACCCGTTCGACGAGGTCAGGCGCCAGGGCGCGCTCGTGGGTGACCGGGTTGACCCCGTTGTTGGCCAGCGTCGCACCCATCAGTGCGAGGTCGCGGCAGGTGACGTCGATCGAGCACTGCCTGAAGTACAGGTCGACGGCCGCATCGGGATCGTCCGCGATGATGCCGAACGAGCGCAGCATGTGGCCGATGGCGCGGTTGCGGTGACCGGTGCGCGCCTCGGACCGGTATACCGACTCGTTGAGTGCGAGCTCGCGGCCCGCGTAGCGGGAGTAGCACCGGCGCAGCCGCTCGAATCGATGCTCGGGATCGTCCCCGTCGATCAGCGAGGCGGCCGCGATCGCGCCCGCGTTGATCATGGGGTTGCGGGGCCGCTCCGTGACGGGGTCGAGGCTGATCTCGTTGAACGGCTCGCCGGACGGCTCGACATCGATCTTCTCGGCGACGGCGCCCAGGCCTCGGTCGGCCAGCGCGAGACCGTAGGTCAGGGGTTTCGAGATGGATTGGATGGTGAACTCGGTGTGCGAGTCGCCGGACTCGTAGACGTAGCCGTCGGAGGTGGCGATACACAGGGAGAACGAGTCGGGCACGACGGCGGCGAGTTCCGGGATGTAGTCGGCGAGTTCGCCGGTGCGGTTCTCCCGGCACCGTGCGAACACTTCCCCGATGAGGCCGTCCACGACGTTGCGCATGGGGCTCAGCCTAGGACCACAGCGGTGACCTCGGTCACCGAAGTTCGGCATAATGAGCAGGCAGGACCGCCGCGCCGCGCGGGTGGACGGGTCGTCGGGCAGTTGTCGTATGCGGACTCCGTAGACTGGGTCGGTCGGCACGGTGTCGACGCCGTGTTCACGCAGTTCTTGCTGTGTCTCTGGAGGGAGCGATCTCGTTGGGTGTCCTTTCTCGAATCCAGGCGCCCACCGATCTGCGCGCGCTGAGCCCCGCCGAGATGCGGGAGCTCGCCACGGAGATCCGTGAATTCCTCGTGCACAAGGTCTCCGCCACCGGCGGCCACCTCGGGCCGAACCTGGGCGTCGTCGAGCTCACCTTGGCGCTGCACCGCGTCTTCGACTCGCCGTCCGACCCGATCATCTTCGACACCGGCCATCAGGCCTATGTGCACAAGATGGTCACCGGCCGGATGGACCAGTTCGACTCACTGCGCAAGCAGGGTGGGCTGTCCGGTTACCCGTGCCGCGCCGAGAGCGAACACGACTGGGTCGAGTCCTCCCATGCCTCCGCTGCGCTGTCCTACGCGGACGGTCTGGCGAAGGCCTTCGAGCTGACCGGGCAGGACCGGCACGTGGTCGCCGTGGTCGGCGACGGCGCGTTGACCGGCGGAATGTGTTGGGAGGCACTCAACAACATCGCGGCGGGCCGCAATCGCTCGGTCGTCATCGTCGTCAACGACAACGGCCGCTCCTACGCGCCGACCATCGGTGGGCTCGCAGATCACCTCGCGGCGCTTCGGCTGCAGCCGGGCTACGAGAAGGTCCTCGACAACGGTCGGCGGATGGTCAAGAAGATGCCGTGGGTGGGGCGCGCCGCGTACCAGCTCCTGCACGGCATGAAGGCCGGGATCAAGGACATGGTGAGCCCGCAGGTCATGTTCACCGACCTCGGCATCAAGTACCTGGGCCCGGTCGACGGCCACGACGAGGCCGCGCTCGAGTCGGCGATGCGACGCGCGAAATCCTTCGGTGGCCCCGTGATCGTGCACGCGGTGACGCGCAAGGGCATGGGTTATGCCCATGCCGAGAACCACGTCGCCGATCAGATGCACTCGACCGGCGTCATCGATCCGGTCACCGGGCGGTCGACCTCCGATCCCGCCGCTGACTGGACCTCGGTGTTCTCCGATGAGCTCGTCGCCCAGGCCGAGAGCCGTAAGGACATCGTCGCCATCACCGCGGCCATGCCGGGCCCGACCGGCCTCGCGGCCTTCGGCGAGCGGTTCCCGGACCGGATGTTCGACGTCGGTATCGCCGAACAGCACGCGCTCACCTCTGCTGCAGGCCTCGCCCTCGGCGGGCTGCACCCGGTGGTCGCGGTGTACTCGACCTTCCTCAACCGCGCGTTCGACCAGTTGCTGATGGATGTGGCGCTGCTCGACCAGCCCGTGACGATCGTGCTCGACCGGGCGGGGATCACCGGTCCTGACGGCGCCAGCCACAACGGCATGTGGGACTTCTCGCTGCTCGGGATCGTGCCGGGTATTCGCGTCGCCGCGCCGAGGGATGCGGCCTCGTTGCGAGAGGAACTCGCGGAGGCGCTCGCGGTCAGCGATGGCCCGACCGCCTTGCGATTCCCGAAGGGTGCTGTGGCCGAGGATATTCCGGCGATCGAGCGACTCGGCGGCACGGTGGACGTGCTGCGCATGCCAGAGGCGGGCGCGGGTGATGTGCTGATCGTCGCGGTCGGCCCCTTCGCTGAGGTGGCACTCGAGACGGCTGTCCGGCTCGAGCAGCAGGGGATCAGTGCCGCGGTCGTCGACCCGCGCTGGGTGCTGCCGGTTTCCGACGAATTGGTCACGCTCGCTGCGGATTTCCGTATGGTCGTCACGGTCGAGGACAGCGGACTGCACGGTGGCATCGGCTCCAGCGTCTCGGCCGCCCTTCGTGCGGCCGGGGTGGACACGCCCTCGAGGGATGTCGGTGTGCCGCAACGGTTCCTGGACCACGCCTCGCGAGATCAAATCCTCAAGGAACTCGGCCTCACCGCTCAGGATCTGGCCCGCCAGATCACCGGCTGGGTCGTCGGTGTGCGTCCGGGCGCGCCCGAGAAGTCTGAATTGGAAGTGCGGGACCCCCGAATCAGTTAGATTGGTGCAATTCGCTAACCAATTGGGGGGAAATCTACATGGGTACCGCTCTGTCTCGTCCGGGTTCTGACGGCGAGAACGTACGGATGAGCACACTGGGAGTCGTGTCGGCGAAGGGGGAACGGACCGGCACGTCGGGTTCGAACGCCACGACTGATCCGGCTCTGCTGAGCGCGGTCGAGGCGGCGAGCCTGCTGCAGGCCCGCGAGCTGCATCCCCGAGAGTTGTTGGATGCGTGCCTGTCTCGCAGTGCAGCTCTGGACGGCGAGGTTTCGTCCTGGGTTCGGATCTATCCGGAGCTGGCGTATGCGCAGGCGGAACGGGCGGCCCAGCGTCTCTCCGCCGCCGAGGTCGCGCGCCACGGCGCGGCGCCCACGGTGTGTGGCCTGCCCATCGCGCTCAAGGATCTCTTCGCGGTGGAGGGCCTGCCGCTGACGGCGTCGAGCCGGGTGCTCGAGGGCAACATCGCCGCGGGCAACGCCACCGTGTGGCAGCGCCTGAGCGAGGCAGGCATGGTCCTGATGGGTCACGCGCACACCCACGAGTTCGCGATCGGATCGTGCACCCCGCAGGTCGGAAATCCCTGGGACACAACAGCATCTGTCGGTGGTTCCTCGGGTGGCAGCGCTGCCGTGGTGGCCGCGCGGTTCGCGCCGCTCGCCACAGGCACGGATACCGGTGGATCGATTCGCCTGCCCGCTTCGGTGTGTGGGGTGAGCGCCATCAAGCCCACCTACGGCCTGTGTAGCAGCTATGGCGTGATCCCAGGGATCTGGAGCCGCGATCACGTCGGTTCGATCGGCCGCAGCATCGCCGACGCGGCACTGCTGCTCGGCTTCATGGCGGGATTCGACCCGCAGGACCCGGTCACCGCGACCGCGCCCGCCCTGTCCGAGAACGGATACCCTCTCATTGCTCGCGGTGGGCGGAATCCTCTGGCGGGTAAGCGTTTCGGTCTTCCGAACGGAGTAGGCGAGGCATTGCCCGGCGCACTGGCCGCGGTCTTCGAGGGATTCATCGGGCTCGTGCGCGAGCTCGGTGGGGAGATCGTCGGCGTCGAGATGCCGCCGCTGCCGGAGGGAATGCTCCCAGGGGACTACATCGAGGCCGGCGCCTACCACCGCCAGTTCACTGACCGGACAGCCGATTACGAGCCGATGTCCGCAGCGATGATGGGCGGTGCCATCGCAATGTTGGCCGCACCGGTCTCCGAGTACTGGGACTTCCAGCGCTCGCGGGCCGAGTATCAGCGTGCATACAACCGGATGCTCGCGGACAACCGGCTCGACTGTGTGCTGCTTCCCGGCACCAAGCTGGACGGTGTGAAGCGTCCGGAGAATGTGGTCGGCGATGTCGAGTGGGCGAATTACAGTGGCGCGCCTGCGCTCTGCATTCCGGCGGGCCGGTCGGCCGAGACGGGCATCCCGTTCGGTGTTCAGCTCGGTGGGCGGCCATGGGATGAGGCCGGGCTGATCGCCATCGCCCTCGAACTCCAGGAGGCGCAACCGATCTGGCGGGAGATGGCGCCGCTGTCCGGTGCCCCCCGACAGATCCCGCAGGTCTCGCTCGGTACGCCCGGTGCCGGTCCCGACCCGACCAACACCGATGCCGCCCCCGCAGCGTTCCGGATCGTCGCCACGACTGCCACCGACCGGATCTGACGTCCCCTCAAGAGAGGGCGATCAGCCGGCTGCCTCGAGGGTGCGGCCGCGGGTCTCCTTGACGAATCGCAGGACCACGAAGAACGAGATCGCGGACATGACGGCGTACCCGGCGTAGGTGAACGAGAGATTCCAGTCCGCCAGCGCCGGGAAGGTCGACGACACAAGGAAATTCGCGACCCAGTTCGCTGCCGTGGCGATGCCGACCGCGGCCGCGCGGACCCGGTTCGGGAAGAGTTCGCTGATCAGCACCCAGACCACCGGCCCCCAGGAGAACGCGAAGAAGAACACGAAGGCGTTGGCGGCCAGCAGGGCGATCGTGCCGTTCGTGTCGCTGAGCGTCGCGACCGAGTCGCCGTCGGCGTCGGTGGTGATGGTGGCGGTGTGGAAGCACGCCGCCGTGATGGCCAGCGAGATGGCCATGCCGACCGAGCCGACCAGCAGTAGCGGCCTTCGGCCGATCCTGTCGATGACCGCGATCGCGACGAAGGTGCCGAGTATGTTGACGAGCGCGCTGACGACGCTGATGAACAGGGACCTGTCCTCGCCGTATCCGACCGCCTGCCACAGCGTGCTGGAGTAGTAGAAGATCACGTTGATCCCGACGAACTGCTGCAGCGCGGCGAGCGCGATACCGACCCAGACAAGTGGGGCCACCCCGAGCCGTTTCGAGAACAGTTCGCGGACAGTGGTCTTGGTCCGGTGTTCGCTCAGCGAGTCGCGGATCTCGTTCATCCGCCTGGTCACCGCGTCGTGGTCGCCACCCTCCAGCCTGGAGATGATCTTCCTGGCGTCCTCGTCGCGCGAGCGGGCCACCAGGAACCGCGGTGACTCGGGGATGGTGAACGTCATGATCAGGTAGAGAGCAGCGGGTACCGCCTCGAGCGCCAGCATCCATTGCCAGGCCTCGATGCCTGCCAGTTCGCCCCGCGCGCCGCCCGCCGACGAGGACAGCGCGTAGTTGACGAGTTGGGAGACGGCGATGCCGAGGACGATGGCGAGCTGGTACATCGAGCCGAGGCGGCCCCGGATGGCGGCGGGGGAGATCTCCGCGATGTAGGCGGGCGCGATCACCGATGCGACACCGACCGCGACACCGCCGACCACGCGCCACGCGGTGAGGTCGTAGATGCTGAACGGGAATGCGGACCCGATGGCGCCGACGATGAACAGCACGGCGGCGATCCGCATCACCCTGATGCGGCCGAGGCGGTCGGCGACCTCTCCCGCGATCCAGGCGCCGAGGGCCGCCCCGAGCAGGGTGAGGGAGACGGACAGTCCCGTTCCGGCCGCGCCGATCTCGTACTTGTCGCGGATCGCACCCACGGCGCCGTTGATGACCGCGGTGTCGTATCCGAAGAGGAAGCCGCCGAGTGCGGCCGCCCCCGCGAACATCACGGCGTGGGCGACGTCCGCCTTCGCCGCGCCAGACCCGGTGCCGCCGAAGGCGGTGTCGCTCTGTGCCATCTCTGACCCCTAGCGCGTCCCGCGGTCGACGCCCCATTGCGTCGTGCAACACCCGGGACAGTGTGGACGCTACGCCGATGCAACTGCTGTGTGGTCGATAAACACGGTCCCGGGAGTCGCCGCTGAGCCGGTCAGCCCGCGCGCTTCGCGGCCTCCGACAACTGCGGGACGATCTTGTCGAGCACCCAGGGGATGCTGAGCACGTTGACGTTGCTGAGTCCGGCGATGACCTGCTGGTCGCTGAGGAGGACGGTCGAACCGCGCTGAACCGCCCCGAGCGAGGCGATCGCGGGGTTGCCGAGCGGATCTGTCGCGCCGTCGGTGAAGGCCACGATGACGTCCGCATCGATATCGCGCACGTTCTCCAGCGAGATGTCCTGGTAGAACTTGCCGCTCTGGTTGGCCGCGGCGAGCTTCTCGACGCCGGGGGCGTTGACGAAGCCGAGCTCGGTGAGGACCTGGACCCGCGGATCCGTCGGCAGGTAGACGTTGGCCTCACCCGCGCCGGTGTCGAAGTTCACCACCGCGAGGGTCTTTCCCGCGAATTCGGGGTGCTGGGATCCGGTGTCGGCCAGGGTCTTCCCCAGCCCGTCGATCAGACCCCTGGCCTCGTCCGGCTTGCCGACGGCCTCGCCGATGATGCTGGTCTGGTCCTGCCAGGTGGTCTGCCAGGCCTTGCCCGGGTACGCGACGGTGGGCGCGAGCCGGCTGAGCTTGTCGTAGTAGGCCTGGTCGAATCCCTCGTAGGGCGCCAGGATCGCATCGGGGGCCAGCGCGGCCAGCGCCTCGATGGACGGCTCGCCTGCCTGCGGATCGTCGAACAGCGTGGTCTTGTCCGCGTCGTAGTACTTCTCGGCCCAGGGCATCACGCCGTTCGGGTTGGCCCCGTACACGTACTTGGGCTGGCCGACGGGGGTGAGGCCGAGCGCGTAGAGCACGTCCTGGGCGTTCCAGCCCATGGTGACGAGCCGATCCGGCCTCGCCTCGAGGGTGGTGGTGCCGAAGGTGTTGTCGATGCTGACCGGGTAGGCGCCGCCGCCGTCCGCGGCGCTGTCGGAGCTCGCGGTGTCGGAGGTGCAGCCGACCAGGGTGGTGGCGGCGAGGGCGGCGATGCCGAGACGAAGGAGTGAACGCATGCAGGGGAGCCTAACCTAACTGCTGCGTCGGCGGAAACGAGTCCGAGCCCCGGGCGAGGTGGCGGATTTCAGGGCTCGTCGCAACACTGAACTGAAGATGCACTGCGGCGTCAGTACTCGTGGACTTGGCCTCGGCTTTTGCCGAAGAGGCGAGTGTGGCCTTGACGGGGCCAACCCGCGAACGATCCGTGACGAGCCACTGGGCTAAAGAGTTTCCCGAAAAGTGGCCTCGGACAAGAATTTTCGTTCGGAGGCCCTTCTTTCATTCCGGGTGACGCCCTGCCCCGAAGGTCCGGGCCGCCGATGCGCGCCGCTGAGCCGATATTCATCCCATCAATTATCTATGCGGGTCGGCGCATATCACCCCTACAGTTCCCGCGACAGATCCGGCCCGCCGCCTGTGGTTGTGCCGGCAACGCTCGAACCGAAGGGTCCCCATGCGTAGTACTCGCGCCCGCCGTGCCGCGATGATCGGCACCGCGGCAGTCCTGTTGGTCGCGCCATGCGTGGCCCAGGCCGAACCGACCCCCCAAACGCCCGCGCTTCCCGCGGACATGGTGGCCGCGATCCAACGCGATCTCGGACTCACTCCCGCCCAGTACCTCGAGCGGGCCAAGACCGGGCAGGAACTGACGGCGTTCGCCAACACGCTGCGCGGCAAGTTCCCCACCGCCTTCGCCGGTGCCTGGCTCGATCAGTCCGGCACCCCGCTGGTCGGCCTGGCCGAGGGACCGGACAAGGCCGCCGCCCGAACCGCGGTGGAGGCCGCCGGCTACCAGGTCAAGGACCAGTCGCGCAGCGAGAACGCCCTGCGCGAGATGCTCGGCCAGCTCGACGGCTGGGTCCAGCAGCTCCCCGCACCGCTGGCCGGCCTCGTCAACGGCACCAAGATCGACACGGTCAACAACGACATCGCACTCGAGGTCAAGGACACCGCCGAGGGACAGGGCCTGCAACTGCCCGACTCCCTCAAGTTCGTACGTGTGGCGAAGGGACCGGCAACCGGCCCGCTGAAAACGCAGGGACTCGGCTCGTCCGGCTCGTCCGGCTCGTCCGGCCCGACGACCAAGCCGACCGAACCGACCAACCCCACCGCCTCCACCATTGCCCTCAACCCGGTCACCGGCGCGAAGGCCGGTAAGGCTGTCACCATTTCCGTGAAGGTCAACCCCGCAGCAGCGGGCGGCGATGTCCTGTTCGAGCAGGTGGCAAACGGCGGCAAGCCCGAACCGATCGCCTCCGGCGTATCGGTCAAGGCGGACGGCACCGCCACCACGCAGTGGCTGCCCAAGACCGCTGGCAAGGTCACCATCAAGGCCACCTTCTCCGGCCGGGGCGGCGTCACCGGATCGACCACCACCCAAGAGGTCACCGTCGCCAAAGCCGACAGCGGCACCGTCGCCTCCACCACCACCCTCGACCCCATCACCGCGGCACCCGACAGCAATGAGTACGAGCTGAAGGCGAAGGTCACTCCCGCGGCAGCGGGTGGCACCGTCGAATTCAAGGACGGCACCACCGTCCTCGGTCCCACAAATGTCGAGGCCGACGGCACCGCCGCCTGGATCTGGTCTCCCGAAACCGACGGTAGGCACACCATCACCGCCACCTTCTCCGGCCGTAACGGTGTCAACGGATCGGTCACCACCCAGGAGGTCACCGTCACCACGGTCGGCCCCGACGTCACCGACTCCACCATCACAATCAACCCGGTCACCGACGCGAAGGTCGGCAAGGCTCTCAACGTCACCGCGAAGGTCAACCCCGCAGCCGCGGGCGGCACCGTCGAATTCAAGGACGGCAAAACCGTCCTCGGCACCGAAAAGGTCAAGGCTGACGGCACCGCCGTCAGGAGCTGGACCCCCGGAACTGACGGCAAGCACACCATCACCGCCACCTTCTCCGGCCGTGACGGTGTCGCCGGATCCACCACCACTGCGCAGGTCACCGTCGCCAAGGCCGACACCACGCCGGCCCCCGACGCCGTCATGGGTGGCGAGGGCTACCGCTCCGGCGAGACCGACAGCGATCCCTGCTCGTTCGGTTTCAACGGCACCGACGGTGACGGCAACGCCGTGAGCATCACCGCCGGACACTGTGACCAGCACCGCGAAAACGCCGGTGGGTGGAGGGCCACGAAGGTGCGGAAGGCGGGAACCTACGTCGGCGAATTCGCTAAGGCGCTCTACGGTAACGGCCCTGACTACGGGTGGATCAAGATCGACGGTAGCGTGGCCCGCCGATTCCAGAACAACCTCGTCAGCACCCACGGTGGGGACCCGGTGCGGATCACCGGCACCGCAGATGCCGTGATCGGGGCGCCTGCGTGCAAGTCCGGCGAAACCACCGGCTGGACCTGCGGCCCCATCACCGCCGTCGACCCCAGGGGTTTCACCGCGAAGGTCTGTGTGATCCCTGGCGACAGCGGTGGAGCCATCGTGTCCGGCACCAAGGCGATCGGCATCACGACCGGCACCAACGCCTGGGAGTGCGAGGGCGTCCCCAACAAGGAGTTGTACGGGACCCCGATCAACATGATCCTCGCGGCCAACCCCGGCCTGAAGGTCCGCACCAACTAGCGGGTTGACAGATCACGCAGGCGCTCGGCTGGGGCATCCCAGTCGAGCGTTGTGCGTGGGCGGGTTGTGAGTTGGCGGGCGACGTACTCGCAGAAAACGACACGGTCGTCGCAACCTCCCAAATCGAGAGTGTTGCGACGACCGTGTGAACCCAAGTCTCGGAAGGGCCTGTGATCGACTCAACCGATGTTTGCCGACAGGTCGGGAATCATCCGGTTGACCTGGTCCTCCCAGTTCTTCCAGTTGTGGACTCCGGTGGCGGGGTAGTCGTAGTGGACGTTACGTGCTCCGATGGTGGCCATCCGGACCTCGAACGCGCGGGTGTTGGCCAGTGCCAACGCCTCCAACGGAACGGCCTGCACGATTCCGAGGGCATCCTGGACGTCCCCGTTGCCGGGCAGGGCGCTGCCGGAAGAGACCCACAGTCGGGTGTTCTGGTCCTTCAGCCGCTGTGCGAACACGAACGGGTCCATCCGCAGCCACTGCTCACCCCACGGCGGCGCAAGCGCGTCGATGTTGAAGCCGCCCGCCGAGACCATCGCGACGCGGAGGGCCTCCCGCATTCCGGGTGCCGACATGTTGAGGAAGCCCGAGTACGAGCCCGCGAAGCTGAACTGCTGCGGGTAGTACGCGGCCAGGGTCAGCGCGGCGCTTCCGCCCATCGACAGGCCGAACACGCCGTTGCGATCCCGGCTGAAGCCGAGCCTGGCGCCAAGGGCGTCGGGCAGCTGGCGCGTCAGGAACGTCTCCCACTTGTAGGTGTTCCGCTTGCCCGCCACGTCGGTCGGAGCAGCGGACGAACCAACGGCCGACGAGCCCGCTGAGCCCGTCGAGCCCTCGCCCGAACCGGTATCCGGTCCGAAGGTGCTCGGCGCGTTCCAGTCCGCGTAGAAGCTGGACTGGCCGCCGACCGGCATCACGACGTTGATGTTCCATCTGGTCAGCGCTCGTGCGACGTCGGTTTCGATCTCCCAGCCGTTCAGGTCGTCCCTGGCGCGCATCCCGTCGAGCGCGTACACCACGCGGTCCCTGTTGCCATCGGCCGCGCGGAAGATCCGCGACTTGATCCCGCCCATGTCGGAGTCGACCCAGAAGTCGAATCCGAAGTTCGGGTCGAACGCGGCCGAGGCGGTGCCAACCGGACCTGCTACCGACACCCCGAGCGGTAGCACGATCGCCATCGACACCAGTATCGAGTGTTTGAGCCTCGAGACGGCCCTCCCACCCCTGAGACGTCTGACTCGCATTCTGTTAGTGCCTTTCGTCGGTGCGGCCGAGCACGGCCGCCGTTCACGGGCATCTGTCACCATAACGCTGTATCGGTGCAGGAGGCGCCCAAAACGTCGCCGGGGGAGGCACGTGTCCACGCGAAAAGGGCGCGACACGGGGGATTCCCGTGCCGCGCCCGCCTCGTGACGTGGTGTTTCTCTGGTTAGACGCTCGCGACGCCCGGCGCAAGGAAGCGCTTGCCGTTCACGGCCTCCGAGGTGCCGGTCCGGTCCAGGTACGGCGTGATGCCGCCGTTCCAGAAGCCGAAGCCGCCACCGAGGATCAGGCAGAGGTCGATGTCCTCGGCCGCCGCGACGACACCCTCGTCGAGCATGATGGCGATCTCCTCGGCGAAGGCGCGACGCGTGCGCTCGAGGACCTCCTCGGCGGTGGACGCCTTGTCGCCCTGGGGCCACAGCGCGGCGACCTCGGGGTCGACGACCTGGCCCTCGGGGCCGTAGGTCCACACGCCGGGCTTGCGGGCCTCGACGAGCGCCTCGAGCCCGGGCGAGCTCTTGAAGCGCGCCGGGTACGCGGCCTGCAGGGTCTCGCCGGTGTGCAGCGCGACCGCGGGGCCGACGAGCGCCAGCAGCGTGAACGGGCTCATCGGCATGCCCAGCTCGCCGACCGCGTTGTCCGCGACGTCGAACGGGGTGCCCTCGTCCACCGCGGTCATGACCTCACCGAGGGTGCGGGTGACGAGGCGGTTGAAGACGAATCCGGCCTTGTCACCGCACAGCACGGCCGACTTCTTCAGCGACTTGGCGGTCGCGAAAGCCGTTGCCAGCGTTGCGTCGTCGGTCTTGTCGCCCTTGATGATCTCGAGCAACGGCAGCACCGCGACGGGGTTGAAGAAGTGGAACCCGACGACCCGCTCGGGGTGCTTGAGCTCGGCCGCCATGTCGGTGATCGACAGCGACGAGGTGTTGGTCGCGAGGATCGTCTCGGGGGCGATGAACTCCTCGAGCTCGGCGAAGATCTTCTTCTTCAGGTCGAGGTTCTCGAAGACGGCCTCGATGACGAAGTCGGTCTTGGCGAACGCGGACTTGTCCAGCGATCCGGAGACGAGCGCCTTGAGGCGGTTGGCCGCGTCGGCGGACAGCCGGCCCTTGCCCTGCAGCTTGTCGATCTCGGTGTGGACGTAGCCGACGCCCTTGTCGATGCGCTCCTGGTCGATGTCGGTGAGGATCACCGGGACCTTGAGCTGGCGCACGAACAGCAGCGCGAGCTGGCTGGCCATCAGGCCTGCGCCGATGATGCCGACGCCGGTCACCTTGCGTGCCAACGACTTGTCCGGCGCGCCCGCGGGACGCTTGGCCCGCTTGTTCACCAGGTCGAAGGCGTAGAGGCCCGCGCGCAGCTCGTCGGCCATCAGCAGGTCGGCGAGCGCCTCGTCCTCGGCGGCGAAGCCGGCGTCCAGCGAGGCCGGATCGGTGAGGTCGGTGGTGCGGGCCAGCTCGAGCAGCTCGATGGCCCGGACCGCGCCAGGCGCGTTGTTCTTCGTCTTACCCGCGACGAGGGCCTTCGCGCGCGCGATGGCCTCGTCCCAGCCCTGGCCGCGGTCGATCTCCGGGCGGGCCGGGGTGACGTCGCCCGCGAGGACCTGCGCCGCCCAGGCGAGGGACTGCTCGATGAAGTCGGCGGAACCGAACACCGCGTCGACGACGCCGAGCTCGAGGGCCTTCTTCGGGTTGATGACCCGGCCGTTGTTGAGCGGGTTCTCGAGGACGAGGGTGACCGCCTTGTCGGCGCCGATCAGGTTCGGCAGCAGCTGCGTGCCGCCCCAGCCGGGGACCAGGCCGAGCATGGTCTCGGGCAGGCCGAGCGCGCCCGCGCTCTCGGATGCGGTGCGGTAGTGGCTGTGCAGCGCGACCTCGAGGCCGCCGCCGAGCGCGACGCCGTTGACGAAGGCGAAGGTCGGGACGGTGGACTCACGCAGGCGACGGAACACCTTGTGGCCCAGGCGGCCCAGCTCGAGGCCCTGCTCGCGGCTGGTGATGGACGGCACGCCCTTGAGGTCTGCGCCCGCGGCGAAGATGAACGGCTTGCCCGTGATGGCGATCGCCGTGGGGTTCGCGGCGAAGGCCTCGTCGAGCGCGGCGTCGAGCGCGGTGAGCCCGCCGGGGCCGAAGGACGACGGCTTGGTGTGGTCGAAGCCGTTGTCGAGGGTGATCAGGGCGACCTGGCCCTCGATCCCGGGAACGGACACGAGCTTGGTGAACGCGTTCGTCACGACCTCGTCGGCGAATGCGGTTGCGATTTCAGACATGGTTACTTGGCTCCGTCGAAGTTCGGGTTCTCCCAGATCACGGTTCCGCCCATGCCGAGACCGATGCACATGCTGGTCAGGCCGTAGCGGACGTCGGGACGCTGGGCGAACTGGCGGGAGAGCTGCGTCATCAGACGCACTCCCGAGGAGGCGAGGGGATGGCCGCAGGCGATGGCGCCGCCCCACTGGTTGACGCGCGGGTCGTCGTCGGCGATGCCGTAGTGCTCGAGGAAGGCGATGACCTGGACGGCGAATGCCTCGTTGAGCTCGAAGAGCCCGATGTCCTCGATCTTCAATCCGGTACGGGCCAGCAGCTTCTCGGTCGCCGGGACCGGTCCGTAGCCCATCACGGCCGGGTCGACGCCCTGGTAGGCGAAGCCGACCATACGCATGCCGATCGGCAGGCCGAGCTCGACGGCGGTGTCCTCGCCCGCGAGGATCGCCGCGGTGGCGCCGTCGTTGAGGCCGGCCGCGTTACCCGCGGTGATCCGGCCCGCGGGACGGAACGGGGTCTTGAGGCCGGCGAGGTCCGAGGTGGTGGTGCCGGGGCGCGGCGGCTCGTCCTCGGTCGCCAGGCCCCAGCCCGCGGCCGAGCGGGTGGCGACGGGCACCAGGGTGTCGGCGATGTAGCCGGCCTCCTTGGCCGCCTGGTACTTGGCCTGCGACGCGACGGCGTAGGCGTCGGTGCGCTCCTTGGTGATGGTCGGGAACCGGTCGTGCAGGTTCTCAGCGGTGTTGCCCATCACCAGCGCGCTCTGATCGACAAGGCGGTCGGCCAGGAAGCGCGGGTTGGGGTCGGCGCCCTCGCCCATCGGGTGACGGCCCATGTGCTCGACGCCGCCGGCGATGACGACGTCGTACTGGCCGAAGCCGATGCCGGACGCGGTGGTCGTGACGGCGGTCATCGCGCCCGCACACATGCGGTCGATGGCGAAGCCGGGCACGGTCTCCGGCAGGCCGGCGAGGATTCCGGCGGTGCGGCCGATGGTCAGGCCCTGATCGCCGGTCTGTGTGGTCGCGGCGATGGCGACCTCGTCGATGCGGGCGGGGTCGAGCTGCGGGTTGCGGCGGAGCAGTTCGCGGATGGCCTTGACGACGAGGTCGTCGGCACGGGTCTCCGCGTACATGCCCTTCGGTCCGGCCTTGCCGAACGGGGTACGGATGCCGTCGACGAAGACGACGCTGCGCTGTGATGCGGGAGCAGCCACGCTGGATTCCTCCTGGCTGGAGTGGACGAACGGCCGGACACGACGTCCGGCCCGTCCACTCTAGCGCGTATTACTCACCAGTAACATGGGTGGGTGCCGTGCGCAGTGCCTCCGCGAGCAGGGGGGCGGTCAGCTCGCGCTGCCACTGCCTGGCGCCGCCCGCCGCCAGTGTCTCGTCGATCTCGGCGGTCACCTGTGCGAGGTCTCCTGGATGACCGGCGGGATCGAAGTCCCAGCACAGGCGCCGGACGAGCTCCGGGGTGAGCAGGTTCTCCACCGGGACCTTCACCCGCTCCGAGAGTTCGGTGATGGCCGCGCGGGCCGCCGCCAGCCGATCGGCGGCCTCGGGATTGCGGCGTGACCAGCGGTTGACCGGCGGCGGACCGGTGAACGGCTGTGTCACAGGGGGGAGATCCTCGGGCGAGAGTGCCCTTGCCCGTTCGAGTGCCTGCATCCACAGTGCCGAGGACCGGCGCTGACGCGGTCCGCCGAACACCGGCAACGACCGCAGCGCATCGACGGTCCTGGGGTCGGCGGACGCCGCCGCGACGATCGCCGAGTCGGGCAGGACCCGTCCCGGCGCGACGTCACGCTTGCGCGCCAGCTCGTCCCGTGCGGTCCATAGTTCGCGCACCGCGGCCAGCTGGCGCGGCGACTTGAGGGAGTGGATCTGCGATGTGCGTCGCCAGCGGTCGGGCTTGGGCTTCGGCGGGCCCGCGAGCCGCACGTGCTCGAATTCCTGTGCTGCCCACTCGGTCTTGCCCTGCGACTCCAGGTCCTCGGCGACGGCGTCGCGCAACTCCAGCAGCACCTCGACGTCGAGGGCCGCGTAGTTCAGCCACGTCTCGGGCAGGGGGCGGTTGGACCAGTCGTCGGCCCCGTGCCCCTTCTTCAGTTCGAACCCGAGCTTGTGCTCGACGATCGCGGCGAGGCCGACCCGCTCGTAACCGGCCAGCCGGCCCGCGAGCTCGGTGTCATAGAGGGCGGCGGGCCGCATACCGAGCTCGTCGAGCCCGGGGAGGTCCTGATCGGCCGAGTGCAGCACCCATTCGAGCGGGTTGATCACCTCGGCGAGCGGGGCCAGTTCGCCCGCGATCGGGATGGGATCGACCAGAACGGTGCCCGCGCCTGCCCGCCGGAACTGCAGCAGGTAGGCGCGGTTCGAGTACCGGAAGCCGGATGCGCGCTCGGCGTCGACCGCGAGCGGGCCGGTGCCCCCGGCGAGCCGGTCAACGGCCGCGGCCAGCAACCGGGTCGAGTCGACGAGCTCGGGGAGCCCGCCTGCGGGGGACAGGAGCGGCACGGCGGTGCGCTCGGGGGCGGCCTGGTCGCTGACATCGGACATGAACAATGACCTTACGGCGCGCACCCGGCCGCTTCAGCAGACGCCGGGTGCGCGTCACGTCCGGGCAGGCGTGGCCTTGCGCTTGCGGGTCTTGGCGCGGGCGGCCTTGACCATTTCGTCGAGGGCGGGTCCGAAGGCATCGGCAAGGTCCCACAGCTCGGGGGCGAGCTCCGGGCAGGACATCAGGCCGACGTTCAACCTGCCGTCGAGGGACATCACCGTGGCGTTGAGCCCGGCGCCGTGGAAGATCGGTCCGAGCGGGAACATGGCCACGATGCGGGCACCGAGGAGATACAGCGGGACCGGCGGACCCGGGACGTTGGAGACCACCAGGTTGTGCACCACGGGATGGCGTTCGGCCAGCTTGAGCGACGAGTAGACCCGCATCGCCGGGCCGAAGGCCGCGGGCGCCGCGAACTGGGACCAGTCCTGGAGCAGGCTGGCGCCGAGCGAGGCGTTGTGCGACTTCACCATGGTGTTGTGCGCGTTGGCCTCGGTGAGCCGGGTGACGGGGTCGCCGATCTGCGTACCCAGCTGGGTGAACATCCCCGAGATCTGGTTGGTCCCCGGCCGATCGGAGGTCTCGTGCACCGAGACCGGGACCATCGCCACCAGCGAGGTGTCGGGAAGCTCGTCGCGGTCGCTGAGGTAGCGGCGCAGCGCGCCGCCGACCATCGCCAGCACCACGTCGTTGACCTTGACGCCGAAGGCGTCCTTGACCAGCTTGACCTTCGCGAGATCCAGCTGCGTGTAGGCGATGTTGCGGTGGCCGGTCAGCGCCCCGTTGAGGGAGGTCCGCGGCGCGGTGAAGGGCGCGGGCATCGCCTCGCCGCGTCGCGCGCGAGTGATCCATTTCGGCAGCAGCGCGATCCCGCTCGGTAGTGCCTGGGCCAGCTTGAGCGGGCGGCTGACGAAACCGAGCAGGCCGCTGACGGCGAGATCGAGGGTGTCCGCGTCGCCCGCCGTGCGCTGGTCGGGGTCGACCTCCGGGCGCGGCGCGTCGGGGGCCAGCCCGCACAGCTGCGCCATCATGCTCGCCCCGGTCACACCGTCCACGTTCGCGTGATGCATCTTGGACATGATCGCGACGGTGCCGTCCTCGGAGCCCTCGATCACCCACATCTCCCACAGGGGGATGGTGCGGTCCATCTGCTGGCCCGCGATGTGGCCGCAGAGGTCGGCGAGCTCCTTGCGGCCGCCGGGGCCGGGTACCGCGATCCGGTGCACGTGCCGGTCGATGTCGAACTCGGGGTCGTCGACCCAGACCGGGTGGTCGAGGTTCAGCACGGAGTCGTGCAGCTTCCTGCGGAAGACGGGCATGCCCTGCGCCCGGGCCGTGAGCTCCGACTTGAAGGAATCGAAGTCGTAACCGTCAGGGATCGTCGAGACGTCGAGGACGATCAGCCCGCACACGTGCAGGAGTTGGGTGGGGGTTTCCAGATAGAGGAACGTTGAATCCAGACCGCTCAGTCTCTCCATGTCCCAACTTTAGAGGCGCTTCTAATATTGAATCGGGTGAACGGAAAAGCCCGCTCCGGGCGAAGGGGTGAAAGAGGTCACATGACACGGGGTTTCCTGATCCGGCAGGCGGTCAACGCGGCACTGACGGCCAACGCGCTGCGGCCCGTGCCCGGCATGTGGGCCTCCGTGCCCGCGTTCTTCGCCGGCTGGCTGACGTCCGAACTGGCGCCGCAGCAACTCGGGGCGACGGTCCTCGACGCGGGCGTCCACCTGGCCCGCCACGGCGCATCCACGCGCAGCGACCGGCTTGGTCTCGCGCTCGCGGCCGCGTCCGCGGCCGGGCTGACGGCGGCGATGGTCTCGTCTCGTCGCGCAGGCCAGGAGATGGCGGACGCCCTGCGCGAGATCGGCGTGGACGATCCCGGTGCAGGCAGTCCCATCGACTGGCGCTCGAGCAGCAGACCGTTCCGGATGCGCCGCGACGATGTCGCGAGGGTCAGCAACCTCGAGTACGCGCCCGGTGGTGCCCGGTTCCGCGTGGACGTCTACCACCACCGCGACCTACCGCCCGACGCGCCGATGCTGCTGCAGATCCACGGCGGCGGCTGGGTGATCGGCAGCAAGGATCACCAGGGCCTTCCGCTGATGGTGGAGCTGGCCTCCCGCGGGTGGGTGTGCGCGGCGGTCAACTATCCGCTCTCGCCGCGCGCCAGCTGGCCCGCCCATCTCATCGCGCTCAAGCAGGCCGTCGCCTGGCTGCGGACGAACGGCGACCAGTACGGCGGTGACCCCGGCTTCCTTGCCGTGACCGGCGGATCGGCGGGTGGGCACCTGGCCGCGATGGTCGCGCTCACCGCCAACGACACCGCGCTCCAACCGGGCTTCGAGGACATCGACACCTCGGTGTCGGCCTGTGTGCCGATGTACGGCGCGTACGACTTCGCCGCGGAGACGGGCATCAGGCAGGTGCGGGCCCGGGTCGAGTCCAGGATCAGCGAGATGGTGCTCGGCAAGGGCGCGCGATTCCCCGATGACTACCTGGCCGCGTCGCCGCTGGCGAAGGTGCGCGCCGATGCGCCACCTTTCCTCGTCGTGCACGGGACCCAGGACTCGTTGCTGCCGGTGACGGAGGCAAGGGAGTTCGTTGCGAGGCTGCGGGCGGTGTCGACCAGCCCGGTCGCCTATGCGGAACTGCGCGGCGCACAGCACGCCTTCGACATCTTCCACTCGATCAGGAGCGACCAGGTGATCCGCGCGATCGCCGCGTTCCTCGAGTCGGTCAGGGCGGGCCAGGCGTCCGGCGCGGAGCCCGCGGAGCGCCCGCACACCGAGCTCAACCCTTCGACGGACTCCCGAGCTGGGTGACGCCGACCGGCGGCAGGCCCGCGGCGTAGGCCAGCACCTCGCAGAACGCCTCCACGTGGGGTCCGAGTTCGATGGAGGTCGCGGTCCAGGAGGCGCGCAGCTCGAGCTGATGCGCGTGCGGCGGTCCCGCGATGTCGCCGTATCGCACCGAGCTGGTCGCTGTCACGGTGCCGCCGAGCGCGGTCATCGGTTCGCCGCGGGACTCGAGCGCGTCGACCAGCCAGCTCCAGGCGACCTCCGGCAGCAGCGGGTCCGCGGCGAGATCGGCGTCGAGGTCGGCCTGGATGTAGGCGACCAGACGCATGGTGCCGTTCCAGGCCTCGTCGCCTTCGGGGTCGTACAGCAGGATCAGCCGTCCGAAGGCGTCACCCTCGGACTGCTCGGCCACGATGTCGGATTCGGGATGCCGGACCTCGGCGCCGAGCGCGTAGCTGTACGGCGCCAACCGCTGAGGCGGCCGGATCGGACCGATCTCGATCTGCGGGTGAACCGCGGCCTTCTGCATCGCAGCTATCGCGCTGCGAAACTGAGCAGGCTCGGCAGGGGATCCCGACGTGGTCACACCGCGGACGTTAGACCTGCCCCGATCGTCGCCGGTGGAGGCGCGCCGGTTCTAGCGGCTTCGGCTCCCGGCGCTCCTCTTCGCGCGTTGGTCCCGCCGGAGGCATCATGAAGTGGTGGACCAGCTGCTCGGGTTTCTCTCGCACTCCTGGTGGCTGCTGTTTGTCTTCGGCGGCAGTATCGGCGGGGCGGTGAAAGCAGTCGGTGCGGCCAACCAGCGCCGCGTCGAGCGGCGGCTGGAGCGCTACCGGCTGAAGCAACAGACCAAGATCGAGGTTGCTCGCGCCAAGGCGCAGATCCACACCGACGAGCGGACCCAGCGACGCGAGATCGCCAAGACCGTCGACGAGCACGATCAGACCGATGCGCGCTGGTTCGGCTACGAGATGAGTCTGGTGACGCTGCTCGACTTCCCGATGATCACGGATATGCGCGAACCGCTGACGGTCGAATTCCACAAGGCCAAGCGACGGGCGGATCTGCTTCGGCCGGAGGACCAGGAATCGATGGTGGGCAACCACGAGGCGCAGGTCGAATACCGCGACGCCGTGCACTGCTACGCGATTGCCTTCGACGTCTGCGAAGCGGAGGCGAAGCGACGGCGTCGAAGCGGATTCACCGCTCGCGAGCAGGAGCGGCTGGTGCGTGCCCAGCGGCTGCTGCGGCTGGCCATGGATGACGGGGCCACCCAGGAAGAGCGGCAGAGCGCGTACGCGAAGGCGCGTAAGGACCTCGACGGGCTGATCGTGCTACCGGCCGGTGCACGAGCACAGCTCGAGCATCGGATTGCCGGACAGATCGGCGCATGAGTCGCCCTGGCCCGCCCGCGTCGGCTGGAGTCGGGTTCCCGGTCGCGGATCTGGCAGCATGACCGGAAAGGAAACTTGGCGGGCGACGAGCGTTGGGACATATGAGCGACCTGGAAGACACGAATGCGGCCATGACCACCGGCGCGCAGTACCCGTTCCGGCGGATGCTGCCCCAGGCACCGCTGCTGGCGGCGGCGACCGGGCGCACACCGGCACACCGGCCGGTGTGGTTCATGCGGCAGGCAGGCCGGTCACTGCCCGAGTACCGCGAGATCCGGGCCGGGATCGGGATGCTCGAATCCTGCTTCAACCCCGAACTGGTCTGCGAGATCACCATGCAGCCGGTCCGCAGGCACGGAGTGGACGCGGCGATCCTGTTCTCCGACATCGTCGTTCCGCTCAAGGCGGCGGGCATCGATCTGGACATCGTGGCAGGCACCGGCCCCGTCGTCGCCTCACCGATCCGTTCGGCGGCCGATGTCACGGCGCTGCCGCGGCTGCGCACCGAGGAGGTCGGCGCGGTCACCGCGGCGATCTCGCTGCTCACCAGGGAACTGGGCGAGACCCCGCTGATCGGGTTCGCGGGGGCGCCGTTCACCCTGGCCTCCTACCTGGTCGAGGGCGGTCCCAGCCGTAATCACGAGCGCACCAAGGCACTGATGCACTCGGATCCGCAGACCTGGCACGCGCTGCTCGGTTCGCTCGCGGACACCACGATCACCTTCCTCAAGGCGCAGCTGCACGCGGGCGTCGACGCGGTGCAGCTGTTCGATTCCTGGGCGGGTGCGCTCTCGCTCGCCGAGTACCGCACGTTCGTGCTGCCGCATTCGGAGCGGGTGTTCGCGGAGGTCGCCGAGGCAGGCGTGCCGCGGATCCACTTCGGTGTCGGCACCGGCGAACTGCTCGGCGCGATGGGCGAGGCCGGCGCCGACGTGGTCGGCGTCGACTGGCGGATCCCGCTCGACGAGGCCGTCCGTCGCGTCGGCCCTGGCAAGGCGCTGCAGGGCAACCTCGACCCGGCGGTGCTGTTCGCGGGCTGGGACGCCGTCGAACGCGAGGTCCGCCGGATTGCGGGTGAGGCGGACCGGGCCGTCGCGGCGGGCGCGATCGGCCACATCTTCAACCTCGGCCACGGGGTGCTCCCTGACACCGATCCGGGCGTGCTGACCGCGGCGGTGGAGCTGGTGCACTCGCTGTGACATCGGTCGCCGTCATCGGTGGGGGCATCTCCGGCCTCGTGGCCGCGTATCGACTGCGACAACGACTCGGGCCCGACGCCGTCATCACGATGGTCGAGGCGTCCGGGCGCCTCGGCGGCAAGCTGCGGACCACGGAGCTGGCGGGCGACGGCGTCGACGTCGGCGCCGAGGCCTTCATCGCGCGGCGGCCCGAGGTCCCCGCGCTGCTCGCCGAACTCGGCCTGTCCGACCAGATCGTCGCCCCGGCAGGAGTGCGCCCGCTGATCTGGTCAGGGGACACGCTGCACCCGCTGCCGGGGGGCACCCTGATGGGCATCCCGGCTGGACCCGAGTCGATGGCGGGACTCGTCGACGAGCAGACGCTGGCCCGGATCGCCGCCGAGCCGGGCGTCCCGCTGGACTGGCGGCCCGGCTCCGACACCGATGTCGCGACCCTGGTGGGTTCCCGCTTCGGCGAGCAGGTGGTGCGGCGTTCGGTGGACCCGCTGCTCGGCGGCGTCTACTCGGGACTGTCGGACTCGATCGGCGTGCGCGCCGCGCTGCCGACCCTGGCCGCGGCGCTGGACCGCGGCGCCGCCAGCCTGTCCGCGGCGGTCGCCGAGGCCCTGCCGGAGCCGAGCCCCGGCCCGGTGTTCGGCGGGCTCCGCGACGGCTACGGCGTGCTGCTCGATGCGCTGAGGGAACGGGCGGACGCGACCGTGCTGCGCGCGGACGCGTCGGGCCTCTCGCGCTCGCCCGACGGGAAGGGCTGGTGGATCGATCCGGTCGGCCGGGTCGACGGGCTGGTCCTGGCCGTGCCCGCACCGTCGCTTGCCGCACTGCTGGCCGGCGTCGCGCCCGCCGCGAGTGCGGCCGCCGCACAGATCCCGTTGGCCTCGTCGGTCGTCGTTGCTCTCGCGCTGGCCGAGGGGACTCCGTTGCCGCAGAACTCCGGCATCCTGGTCGCCACCGGGGAAGCCGTGCGCGCCAAGGCATTCACGCTGTCCAGCCGCAAATGGCCGCACCTGGCCGAGCGCGGCGGGGCGCTGGTACGGGCCTCGTTCGGGCGGTTCGGGGACGCGGACATCGTCGATGCCCCCGACACCGACCTCGTCGCGGCCGCTCGCGCCGACCTCGAGACGGTCACCGGCCTTCGGGTCGATCCGGTCGACGCGGTCGTGCAGCGCTGGCACGGTGGGCTGCCCCAGTACGGGCCGGGCCACCTCGAGCGCGTGCAGGTCATCGAGGAGTCGACCGGCGCGCTGCCCGGGCTCGCCGTCGCGGGGGCGCTGCTGCACGGAGTCGGTGTGCCCGCGTGCGTGGCGGCGGCGACGACGGCGGCGACCACGGTCGCGGAGCAGATGGCACGATAGAGCCATGGCACGCCTCGATTACGACAAGCTCAACTCCACGCTCCGCTACGCGATGTTCTCGGTGTTCCAGGTGCAGCCGGGTGTCCTCGAAGAGGACCGCACCAAGGCGATCGACGACGCGAAGGCGTTCTTCGGATCCTTCGAGGACACCGACGCGACCGTCCGCGGCGTCTACGACATCGCCGGGATGCGCGCCGACGCGGACTTCCTGATCTGGACGCACGCGGAGCGGTTGGAGGATCTGCAGAAGCTCTACGCCGACTTCCGGCGCACCACGATCCTCGGTCGCGCGAGCGACCCGGTGTGGAGCAACGTCGCCTTGCACCGTCCCGCGGAGTTCAACAAGAGCCACCTGCCCGCCTTCGTCGCGGGTGAGGAGCCGGGCGCCTACATCTGCGTGTACCCCTTCGTGCGGTCCTACGAGTGGTACCTGCTGCCGGACGAGGAGCGCCGCAAGATGCTCGCCGACCACGGCAAGGCCGGTCGCGGCTACCCGGACGTGCGCGCGAACACCATCCCCGCCTTCGCCCTCGGCGACTACGAGTGGATCCTCGCGTTCGAGGCACCGGAGCTCGACCGCATCGTCGACCTCATGCGTGACCTGCGCGCCACCGAGGCGCGGATGCACGTGCGCGAAGAGGTCCCGTTCTTCACCGGCCCCCGGGTGGACGTCGAGAAGCTCATCGCGTCCCTGCCCTGAGGCCGACGGGTGGGCCGGTTCGGCCCCGCTCAGGAGCCGATCCTGCCCACCAGTCCGGTGAGGGCCTCGCGATACTGCGGTGTCCGGACGTAGCCGCTGTGACTCGCCACCTCCGGCAGGTAGCCGGAGCGGTCGATCTCGTCGGCCGCCACGTCGACGGGGTTCGCCGCCCGCGAGTAGGCGGGGAACCCGAGATAGTCCGTGTCGCGCCACAGGTTGACCCATCGCGGGTCGCCCTCGGACGTGTCGAGCAGGCCGACCAGCGTCTGCCGGCCCGCGGCGGGGCGCGTGTCGGCTGTGTCGTCGCGGAACTCGTCCGTCGCGATCAGTCGCGCGGCCCTGGCAGGCACGGTCGCGAGAACATCCGGACCGAACAGTTCCGGAAAGATCCGCCCGAAGTACCCCCGCAGTTGCGATCCGTACGTGAGCAGGGCGCCGCGCTCGACCAGCGCCGTCGATCGCGGATCGAGGACGACGGCGGCCGCGAGCACCGACCCGATCGAGTGTGCAGACAACACGACCTTGTGATTCGGGTCCCTCAGCCAGGATTCGCATCTGATGACCAGCTCCGGCACGGCCCGCTCCGAGTAACTCGGAGGTCCGAACGGGTGCGCGGCACGGGGAACCACGCACAACAGATCCCACACGATGCCGAGCGGTCGCGCGCCGTCGGGACGCAGGATCAGTGCGCCCGCCAGGGCCACCACGAGGACCGTCGCCGGTAGCACCCCGAGATCGGCGAGCACCTGAGCCGCCGACGGTTCGTCATGCTCCTGGGACTGCCACCCGGCGAGTAGCACGCAGGGGGTCAGCGCCACGATCGTGAGTGCCGCGAGCACCCCGACCATCGGTTCGGCCCGGTGCGCGGCGGACGCCACCAGCCGGGCCCGGCCGGTGCTCGGGTCCGCCAACGTCGGAGGGGCAGGGGGAGGCGCAGGAGGCGGGAGCCGACGGATCGCCGCGGCCCATCGGGTCGCGGCGATCGCGAACACCGGCACGGCCGCCAGCACCAACGCACCCGACACGACAAGCCCGACGCCGAACCAGGCGAAGAAGGCCGGGATGCGGATCGTGTCGGCGTTGGTGGTCGGTTCGGTCGCCACCAGGTCGGCGGCTCCGCCCGTCCCGTTCAACCAGTTGCCGACCCCGACCACGACCAGGTTCGACAGCAGCATCGCGGCGCCGAGCGCGAGCAGTAGGAACACGCCGACGGCCCGGCCGCCCCACGCGCGCAAGGGCTTCCTGCCGCGCGCTGCGAAAGCGAGGGCAGGCACCAACAGCAGGACAAGCAGCGTCGCGGGGATCGCGATCAGCCCCTCCAGTCGCGCCGCTGATTCTCCGTCCTGGCGACAGGAGCCGGGACCGAGGGTCAGCAGCAGGGCGTGCGCGACGAACACGGCGACGCTGACCGCGAGGACGGCCCAGGTGGTCCAGTGGACGGTCCGGGCCGGTGCGACCGGTACGTCCGACGCGTTCGCGCTCGTCCGAACCAGGCGGACGACGGCGCCGACGATCGCGGCTCCCGCGACCGCCGCCGTCACCCACATCCACCGGGGGGACTGTTGGCCGTTCGGCAGTTCGAACAACGCGGTCATCGCGACGACGGCCGCCACACTGGCGCCGACGTGGATCAGGGCGGTCTCCGCGGCGTGTGCGCTGTTGTTCCAGAAGCCCGGGCGCCGCACCATCGGCGTCTCCTCGGCAACCCGGGTGTTCTGGACGGAGTTGTCGACGTCATATCGGGTGCGCGAGCGCCAGGAGACGCCCCACAGGAGGGCTACCGCGAGGACCGGCACCACCATCGACGCGGCCAGCCGCTGCGTGGGGGTCCAGTCCGCCACCGCGCCGATCTGCGTGGGGAGGCGGCCGATCCCGAAGTGGAGGTATTGCAGCGCGATCAGGTCGGAACAGACCGTGACGACGGTGCTCACGAACAGCAGAGTCAGACCGAGCCCGAACAGGCGGACCACCGCCGCCGTCCAGAAGACGTGTCGGGTGTTCCTGCCGAGATCACGCGCCCAGTACGCGAGGTTGGCCAGCCCGTACGGCAACACCAGGCACCAGGCCGCCCTGATGAGGACCGCGAGCAGCGTCCGGTACATCGGCAGGGCCACGCCGCTGGTGGTCCGCGCCAATGCTCCCCAGGAGTACGCCTCGCGGCGGATGCCGGGCGGTGTGTACCCCCGCTGGTCGGGCGTGAGCTCGGCGGCGGCATCGCCGGAGACCGCCCAGAAACCGGCCAGGTCGTCGCCGCCGACCCGGCGCACCTCGTCCGGCTGAACATCGAGCATGCGATGCGGAGGGGTGTTGCTGACTCCGTGGATGCGGAGTTCCAGGACATCGGGCCCTACGACATCGCGGCTGCGTGTCATCTCTCAGGGATACACCCCGGTTCGACGAAGCGGACGGCTTTCGGCCGGATGGCAGACTGGCCGCCATGAGTTCGGGAACCACGCGCCGCCAGCACATGGCGCATTGGGGCATGTTCGAGGCGGAATCCGACGGCACCGAGGTCACCGCGGTGCACCCGTACCCCGGAGACGGCGACCCCTCCCCGATTCTGATCAACGCGGTGGGCTCGGTCCGGCATCGCTCACGGGTGACGGGCCCGGCCGTCCGGCGCGGCTGGCTCGAGCGGGGTCCAGGTCCGTCCGAGGGGCGGGGATCCGACGAGTTCGTCGCGGTGTCCTGGGACGAACTGGCCGATCTACTCGCCGGTGAGCTGCGTCGCGTCGTGGACGCGCACGGCAACCGCGCGATCTTCGGCGGCTCCTACGGCTGGTCCTCGCCTGGCCGTTTCCACCATGCACAGAGCCAGGTCCACCGATTCCTCAAGATGCTCGGCGGCTACACCCGATCCGAGCACAGCTACTCTCTCGGCGCGACCGGCGTGATCATGCCGCGCGTGGTCGGGACGCACTGGAAGATGTTCGCCCGCTCCACGAACTGGGACGTCATCGCCCGCGAGACCGACCTGATGGTGTGCTTCGGGGGAGTGCCGCTCAAGAACACCGCCGTCAACGACGGTGGCACCAGTCATCACCCGACCCGCGGCGCGCTCGACGCGCTGCGGGCGCGGGGCGGCCGGATCGTGTCCATCAGCCCGTTGCGCGACGACCTGCACGGCGAGGCGGAGTGGCTCGCACCGCGTCCGGGCACCGACGTGGCGATCATGCTCGCCTGCGCCTACGTGCTCGCCGACGAGGGGCTCGCGGACCGGGAGTTCCTGGACCGCTACTGCACCGGCTACGAGGTGTTCGAGAAGTACCTGCTGGGCACGGCGGACGGAGTCGCGAAGACGCCCGAGTGGGCGGCAGCGCTGTCGGGCCTGCCCGCGGATGCCATCGCGGACCTGGCCCGCCGAATGGCCCGTGGGCGCACCCTGATCTCCGTCACCTGGTCGCTGCAACGGGTGCGGCACGGTGAGCAGGCGCCGTGGGCGGGCATCACACTGGCCGCCATGCTCGGCCAGATCGGTTTGCCGGGAGGCGGTTTCGGGCACGGGTACGGCTCGATGAACGAGCCGGGGCTGGCGCCGGTGCCGTACCCGTTGCCGACCCTGTTCCAGGGGACGAACCCGGTGTCGGACTCCATCCCGGTGGCGGCGATCTCGGACCTGCTGCTGAATCCGGGGCAGGAGTACGACTTCGACGGTCAGCGCCGCACGTTTCCCGACATCCGGCTGGTGTACTGGGCCGGGGGCAATCCCTTTCATCACCACCAGGACCTCGGCCGACTGCGCCGCGCGCTGGCACGGCCTGACACGATCGTCGTGCACGACCCGTACTGGACCCAGATGGCCAAGCACGCCGACATCGTCGTTCCGTCCACGACGTCTCTCGAACGCGAGGACCTGTCCTGCACGCGCAACGATCCGTTGATGGTCGCGATGCACTCCGCCACAATGCGATTCGCCGACGCCCGCGACGACTACGACACCTTCGCCGCGCTCGCATACCGGCTCGGGTTCGGGGAGCGTTTCACCGAGGGCCGCACCGCGGGGCAATGGATCGAGCACCTCTACGGCCAGTGGCGCGGGTACGTCCTCGCGGACGGAGGGGAGGCGCCGGAGTTCGACGAGTTCTGGCGGCGCGGGCACGTCCGGATGCGCACCGAGGAGGAGTTGACGCTCTTCGAGGAGTTCCGGGCCGATCCCGAGGTCAATGCGCTGCGCACCCCGAGCGGCAAGATCGAGATCTTCTCGGCCGACATCGACGGCTTCGGCTACGCGGACTGCGCAGGACATCCGACCTGGTACGAGCCTGAGGAATGGCTCGGTGGGCGGCGGGCCGAGGCGTTCCCACTGCACCTGATCGCGAATCAGCCGAAGACCCGACTGCACAGCCAACTCGACCACGGTGCCACCAGTCAGAACTCGAAAGTGCAGGGGCGCGAACCGATCCGGCTGCACCCCGACGACGCGGCCGCCCGCGGTATCGCGGACGGAGACGTGGTCCGGGTGTTCAACGACCGCGGCGCCTGCCTGGCCGGGGCCGTGCTCGACGAGGGCGTGCGGGTCCGCGTCGTCCAACTCTCGACGGGCGCCTGGTTCGACCCGTTGGACCCCGCGGACCCGGATTCGATGTGCGTGCACGGCAATCCGAACGTTCTGACCGCCGACGTCGGCACCTCGAGCCTGGCGCGCGGCTGCACCGGCCAGCACGTTCTCGTGCAGGTCGAGCGGTTTGACGACGAGCTGCCGCCGATCCGCGCCTACGACCCGCCGGTGGTGCGGGGCGAGGTCCACGCGCGCGGTGAGCAGTAGACACTCCCACCGCAAGACGCCGTCGCCCTCGTCGTATCGGTCGCCGATGAACCCCTCCGGTGCAGCGCCGCGCGCCTAGCGGCGGTCCGGGAACTCCGGTGACCGCCGCCGGTGCGCCTGCGCCACATAGGCCGAGCACTCGTCGCACTCGGCGATGATCGGATGGCTGCAGGTGAGCAGGTGCTCGAGGAAGCTGTCGGTGGCCTCGAGCAGTGCGATCCGTTCACGCACGTCGGCGCGACGGTCGTCGATGATGGCCCGTCGATCGGTGTGGCCGCTGATCCCGAGCTGCCGGATCTGGCCCAGCGACAGGCCGGTTCGCTGCAGGGTCAGAATCACGCGGGCGTAATCGAGGATGTGCTCGTTGTAACTCCTGTGACCCGAAGGGCTGCGTGGCGGGGCGAGCAGCCCCACCGATTCCCAGTGCCGCAGCACATGCGTCTCCACACCGACTGCCGCGGCGGCGTCACCGATTCTCAGGTCCTGCGCTGTGGTCACGATTCTCCCCTTTACTTCATGTCGACCTCAAGTATTAGCGTTCCTTCATGTCCGATCCAGTACACAAGCCCACGCTCATGCAATGCTGCACCGCGGCAGTCGGCACCCTCCACGGTGCGGTCCGTCCACGGCCTGCCGACCAACGGTTCCTGGCCTCCATCACCGATGCAGGGCTGCCGCGCGCCGAGCGGACCGTCACCGTGACGGCTCTGCACAACTTCCCGCGCCCGGTTCCGACCCAGGTGGTCGTGGAAGGCGTGTCCACTCCGCGACGCATCACGAGCTCATTGAGCTCCTTCGTCGTTCAGCATCCGGAAGCCGCCTTCATCGTGGACCCGGGATTCTGCATCGACGCCGAGCGCCGCGCCATCGCGCAACTGCCCGCCGTTATCCGTCCCGTCGCGCGCCCGCCCGCCGAAACCGTTCCGACCGCCACCGCCCTGCTCGCCGAACCGGGCCTGCCCGCACTGGACTTCGCGCTGCCCACCCATGCGCACTGGGACCACGTGTGCGGCCTGCTCGATCTGCCGGGATTGCCCGTCCACCTGCACAGTGTCGAGCGAGACTGGGTCATGACCGGTCCCGTCGCTCCTGTGGGCGGTGTCCGTGACTCCCTCGTCGACCGTCCGATCCAGGAGTACGACCTCGACGGTCCCCCGATCCTCACCTTCACCCGCAGCCGCGACCTCTTCGGAGACGGCAGCGTCGTCCTGGTCGATCTCGCCGGACACACCCCCGGAAGCATCGGCGTTCTCGCCCACACCCCGCACGGCTGGAAGCTACTCGCGGGCGACGCCGCCTGGCACACACTGCAAATCGACCGAATCCGCCAGAAAGCCACCTACCCGGGCGTCTTCATGGACCACGACCGCGACGCCACCTTCAAAACCCTGCACCGCCTCCACTTGGCCCAACGACTGGTCCCGATCATCCCCACCCACGACCACGTCGCCGCTCAGCGCCTCAGCACCCCCGCTACGGAGGGCGCCGAGCCGCTACCGTGAACCCATGGGGATCGCCGTACGCCCGCCCGCGATCCGGTCACGGTGAGATCCTGCCCCCGGGTGCGGTCTCACCGTGCCCAGTCGGGCGCCCACAGGTCGCCGCCGGACGTCGCCTGGTATCTGGTCTCGAGGTAATCGAGAAATCCTGCGAGAACCGGGTGTGGATTGTCCGCTCGCCAGATCACCGAAAGCGGGTAGACCGGAGTCGGATCGACGACGGGGACCCGGCGGAGGTCGTAACTCTCCGGCCAGAGGTATCGCGAGCCCTCGCCGACGAAGGTGGCGAGCCGGGTCGAGTCCGCGATCTCGGCGAGGAGCGCTTCGATGCCGAACATCGGACCCATCGTGTCGATGGTGAGTCCGAACGCCTGCGCCAGATCGTCGTAGTACCCGATCGGCTCGGAGTCGGACATGCCCGGCATCCAGATCGGGTGATCGGTGAGCTCGGCGAGCGTCACGGTCTCGGCGTTCGCCAACGGATGCTGCGGGCCGACCAGCAGTTGGTGCCGATCGTCGATCACGCGCGATGACCGGAGTCCGCTCGGGACCGTGCGGGCGGTGGCTCGGAGGGATCTGAAGGTGGCGTCCAGCGTGCCGGCGCCGACCTCGGCCAGCGCAGACGCGGCGTCGGCGTTGACCAGGGTGACGACATCGAGCTCGATGCCGGGGTGTTGCTGGTAGTAGGCATGCAGGATGGTCGAGGGTGCGATCCTGCGGGCGACAACGTCGATCCGCAGGGCCCTGCGCCCCGGAGTCACGGCCGCCGTGGCGCGTTCGGCGGCGCGTAGGAGATCACGTGCGTGGGGGAGTAGGGCTTGCCCGTCGACGGTGAGCCGGACACCCCTGGCGGTCCGCGAGAGAAGCTGCACGCCGAGCTCCCGCTCCAGGTTGGCCACCCGTTTCGAGGCCGCCTGCTGGGTGATGCCCAGATCGTCGGCAGCGGCTTGGAACTGGCAGGTCTGGGTGACGGCAACGAAGGTACGAACCGCATCGAGATCCACGAGCGAAGACTAACCACACAACTATGGGTTGTGACACTCCGCTCGATCTGTTGTTGGTGTCGGTGTCCCTCGATCGGTTTCACTCTCCCCGACAACAGACGGTTGTCCCGAACGTGTGGAGCGGAGCGAGGCGAGTGCCGAAGATGTGGCGGAGCGCGAGCCTGGGCGGGTCGTTCGGGTGGTTGTGGGCCGCCTACGCGGTGAGCGCCTACGGGACCGGGCTCGGGTTCGGGGCGTTCTCGGTCATTGCCATCACGGTGCTGAACGCGAGCTCCGCAGAGGTGGCGGCATTGTCGGCGTCCGGGCTCGCAATCGGGGCGCTGCTGGCGGTCCCGCTCGGGCCGTGGATGGAGTTCCGCGCCAAGCGGCCGGTCATGATCGCCATGGACGTGATTCGCTTCGCGGCCTTGGCATCTGTACCGCTCGCCTACTGGCTGGGGGCGTTGTCCTTTGCGCAACTCCTGATCGTTGTCACCGTCACCGCAGCCGCGAAGATCGCGTTCACCGCCGCCAGCGGCGCCTACCTCAAGACCATCGTGCGCGCTGACGGGCTCGTGGTGGCGATGAGTCGGTTCGAGTCCACCACCTGGTCGGCCACGATCGTCGGACCACCCCTGGGCGGCGCCGCCATCGGGCTGTTGGGGCCGGTGACCACCGTCCTCGTCGACGCGGCGAGCTACCTCCTCTCAGCGCTCGGCGTCACCGCGATCAGGGAACCCGAGCGCCCCCCGACCCCGAGGGCGCCGACACGTCGGTGGAGCGAGGTCGTCGAGGGTTGGCGCTACATCCTCGCCCACCACGCGCTGCGTCCGCTCTTCTTCAATACCGTGCTGGTCAACGCGCTGATCATGGCCACTGAGCCGCTCGTGGCGGTGTTGATGCTTGCGCACCTGCACTTCCCCGTCTGGCAGTACGGGCTGGCGTTCGCGGTCCCGTGTATCGGGGGCCTGATCGGGTCGCGACTCGCTCGCCGAGTCGCGTCCCGCTGCGGCGGACCGAGGGTGCTGCGGGTTGTCGGAGCGCTCCGTGCCTGCTGGCCACTCGGCCTCGCGTTCATCCAGCCGGGCTGGGCCGGGCTGGCGATCGTGATGGCCACCCAGCTGGGGTTGACCCTCTGCGCGAGCATCTTCAATCCCGTCTTCGCCGCCTACCGGCTGACCAACACCGAAACCGATCGTCAGGCAAGGGTCCTCGCCGCGTGGTCGATCACCAGCAGCATCGGCATCGCTGGCGTCACCGTGTTGTGGGGTCTCCTGGCGCAATTCACCAGCCTGCGTGCAGCCATCGCCCTGGCCGGGGTACTGCTGCTGGCCACGCCGTTGCTGCTGCCGCGGCAGGTCATCACGCCGGATCCGGCCGGACCGATCCCGCCGAACGAGGAGCCGGTCCATGCCCGCGAGAGCGCGTGAAGTCCCGTTCGCCGATGCACTGCATCTCGGCGGCGTACGGTCGTCAGGCATGGACCGTCGTGCGGTGACCTGTCGACCACGCCATCTCCGAGCGGCCGGCGCCGCATTCGCCCTCACCCTGCTGCTCGGTGCCTGTTCCTCGGACACCGGATCGGACTCGGGTCCCACCTCCGCGGCGACCTCGCCGGCAGCGTCCGCCCCCGCGATCGACGATGCGACCCTGCAGTCGACCGTGCAGGAGGCGGCCAAGGAGTTCCTGCTGCCCGGCGCGGTGGTGTTGCTGCGCACGCCGGAGGGTGAACAGACCGTCACCTACGGCACGACCGAACGCGACGGCGGTGCGCCGGTCACTCTCGACGACCACGTCCGGGTCGGCTCGAACACCAAGACCTGGACGGGAACGGTGATCCTGCAGCTGGTGCAGGAGGGCAAGCTCGTCCTCGAGGACCCGGTCTCGAAATACCGGCCCGAGGTCCCCGGCGGCGACGGCATCACGATCGAGCAGCTGCTGAACATGCGAAGCGGGCTGTTCAACTACAGCGAGACGCTCGAGCTGAACGAGTCCCTCGACCGGGACCCGCAGAAGGTGTGGGCGCCGGAGGAGTTGCTGTCGCTGGCATTCGCGCATCCGCCGTACTTCCCGCCCGGGCAGGGATACCACTACTCGAACACCAACTTCGTCCTGCTCGGCCTGATCGCCGAGCAACTCGACGGCAAGCCGCTGCAGGAGATCTTCCGGGACCGGCTGTTCACTCCGGTCGGCCTGGAGCACACCGAATTTCCCGCGCTGACCTCGAACGCCATCCCCACCCCGTACTCACGCGGCTACATGTTCGGGGACAACGTGCTGACCATGACCGACCCCGCGATTCCGCCGGACATGCAGGCCGCGGCGACGGCAGGCACCTTGGCGCCGAAGGACGTCACCGACGGCAACCCCTCCTGGGCGTGGTCGGCCGGATCGGGCATCTCCACCGCGCACGACCTCGCGACCTGGGTGGAGGCCCTGGCCGACGGCAAGTCCCTCGACGCCGAGATGCAGGCACGCCGCCTCGCGAGTGTGCAGCCGGTCGATCCGAGCACGCCGGACGGACCGGGCTACGGCTGGGCGATCGCGAAGCTGGGCCCGCTCTACGGCCACACCGGCGAACTGCCCGGCTACAACTCGTTCATGGGTTCCGATGCGGAGAGCGGCGTGACGCTGGTCGTCTGGGCCAACCTCGCGCCCGGCGCCAACGGTCAAGACCCGGCCAGCACCATCGCCAAGACGATCATCGAGAAGATGTTCGCTCCGAAGTGAGGTTCAGCTCTGCCCGTTCGCAGTCCACGGACGGAGTTTCTCCGGGTTGCGGACCGCCCATATTCGAGTGATGCGGCCGCCCGCGAGGCCGAACGCCGCCACGGTCACGGTGACGCCTGCGTGCTGGGCTACGAGGCCGGGTCTGCCGTTGACCGTCCGCTCCAGGAGCACCAGCCCGGGGGCCTTGTCTGCGATGTGGACCAGGTACTGGGCGATGCGCTTGCCACCTTCGACAGGGCGGAGGACCGTGCCGACCAGGCCGCCGCCGTCGGCGGTCATCGCGGCGTCGGGGTCGAGGAGGTCGACGAGGGCCTCGATGTCCCTGGCTTCCCATGCCTCCTTGAAATGCCGCACCAGACCGGCCTGCCCGGCCGTCGGAACCGCGGGAACCTGCGCGGCGCGAATCCTCCGACGGGCCGAGGACGCCAGCTGCCGGCAGGCCGCGGGCGTCCGGCCGACGATCTCGCCGATCTCGGCGAAGGGGTACCGGAAAACGTCGTGCAGGATGAACGCCACGCGTTCGGCAGGCGTCATCGACTCCAGCACGACGAGGAAGGCCATGTTCACCGACTCGTCCAGGGTGACCCGGTCGGCGGGGTCGGTCGGCCCCGCCCTGCCGTCGCCCGCCCTCCCGCCGAACCACTCCGTGCGGTCGGGGAGGGGCTCCGGCAACCAGGCGCCGACGTAGCGCTCACGCCGGGCCCGCGCCGAGCCGAGCACGTCCAGGCAGATGCGACCGGCCACGGTCGTCAGCCAGGCGCCGGGCGACTCGACCGCCTCCCGCCGTTGCCGCGACATCGCGTACCAGCGGGCGTAGGTTTCCTGCACCGCGTCCTCGGCTTCGGAGAGCGAACCGAGTAGCCGGTAGGCGAGATTGGTCAGATGACGCCGCTCGGCGACGATCGTGCTCGGGCCCGGTTCGGACCGGTCGTGCCCTGGCTCGGATGGGGTGCTCACTGGTCGCGACCGCTCCCTGGTTCTTCTCGTCCGCTTCGCTTCGCCTCACATTTCGCGGGCCCGTGTCGTCGGAGTATCGAGACACTACCGATTCACAGCCGCGAGTCAGAAGAGGGGACCGCACCATGGCGACGCAGACGACGGCAGTACGGGGCAGACACACCTTCCTGCGGGTGGCGACAGCCCTGCAGACCTTGACCATCTTCTTCCAGGCGGTCACCGCCGGAATGCTGCTGTCCTCGTCGTACGGCGAGACACTGCACGGCGTCGGAGCGCGCGTGATGTACGGCGCGTCGATGCTGTACGTGCTCGCCGCGATCCTGGCGTGGCGGCCTGGCGGCGGCTCGCCCCGCCCGATCCTGTACGCGTCCGGCTTCCTCGTACTCGCTTCGGTGCAGGTGGTGCTGGGCATAGCGCGCATGCCCTCGCTCCATGTTCCCCTCGGCGTCCTGATGTTCGGCCTGAGCGTGCTGGCGCTGGGCCAGAGCGGGTCTCAGGCCTTCGGGACCAGGCGGAGCGAGATCGAGTTGATGCAGTACCGCTGATCGGTGGGGGTGGGGTAGCCCTCGCCCTCGAAGACGTGGCCGAGGTGACTGTGGCAGTTCGCGCACAGCACCTCCACCCGGCGCATGCCGAGGGTGGTGTCCTCGCGCAGGATGACCGCGTCGGAGTCCGCCGGGTCGAAGAACGACGGCCACCCGCAATGGGATTCGAACTTCTCCGTGCTGGTGAACAGCAGCGCGTCGCACGCGCGGCAGTGGTACTCGCCGACGGTGGTGCTGTCGGTGTACTCGCCGACGAACGGGCGCTCGGTGCCCGCCTCACGGAGCACCGCGTACTCCTCGGGGCTCAGGCGTTCGCGCCACTGCGCTTCGGTGAACTGGACGGGTGCCGGATCTGCCGAGGAACTCATGGCACCACGGTACTCAGGCGACGGCCGCCTTCGGGCGCTCCTCGAGCAGGAATGCCGGGTCGATGCCACCGTCCAGCCTGTTCTCGCGCTTCGCGATCAGATACCGGCCGAGCAGCACCGCGAAGATCACGATGAGGAGCAGGCTCCAGCCGAGGGTGGTCTTCATGTACTCGGCCGCGCGGCCCGCGGCCGGGAACCGAACCGAAAGCCAGCTGTCGTAGCTCATGAACCCGTAGACGGCCAGCCAGGCGGGCCAGTTCCGCATCACCGAGTTCCGCAGCACCACGCTCATCAGCAGCGGGAACAGCATCATCGAGTAGTACATCTGGCCGAGCGAGCCCAGCAGGAACGTCGCGGTCAGCAGCACGCCGGAGGCGGTGGTGACGAAGAAGAGCTGATCGTCGCGGTAGTAGCGGTACAGCAGCCACAGCGACACAAGGACCATCACGCCGAACAGGGCCCGCAGCGCCAGGATCAGCAGGTCGGGCAGCCCGTAGTAGGCGCCGTTGCCGACGATCGCGCTGTTGAAGTAGTCGCGGGACTCCATCAGGTACGGCGCGGTGCGGTGCACGAAGTCCATCGGATCGGCCGACAGCGGCCAGGCGATCGCGGTGAGGATCAGCGGGATGCCGACGGCGGTCACGAAGACCTTCCACTGCTTGCTCACCAGCGGCAGCAGGAGCAGTGGCCAGAGCACGGGTTTGACCGCGAACGTCAATCCGAGGGCTACACCCGACCACGCGTCCTTCTTGCGCAGCAGCAGGTACATGAACGCCACCTCGCCCAGCAGGACGAGGCCGTTGATGTTGGTGAAGACAAGGGTGTTGGTGACGGTCTCGGACGCGAACATCGCGAAGAGCAGGATCGGCGCCGCGATGGAGTCGAGCGCCAGGTTGAACATCTTCAGCATCAGGTAGCCGGCGATGATGACGGCCGCCGCATTGGCGAGGATGAACAGCCAGCGCGAGCGCTCGGGGTCGACGAGCGCGATCGGGGCGATCAGCAGGGTTCCGCTGGGCGGGTAGAGGTAGTGCGGGTCCACCCAGTTGAAGTTCGCGGTGTACACCGGCTTGTGGTTGAGGAAGGCCAGGGCCGCCCGGTAGACCGGCGCGAAGTCGTCCGTCCGGAACCCGTTCACTGCCTTGACGAGCACTCGATGCAGCACCGTCATGATGGCGAGCGGCCACAGCGCGAACTTGACCACCTCTGCGGTCGTCCGGCCGGTGCGCGGTTCGAGATGTCGAAGGAACACCGTGGCACGGTACACCGAGCGGGCACCCGGGCGTTCGGTTGACACTCCGCGAGGCCACCTCAGCCCGGGCAGGCGCCGCCGTCCGGGGGTAACACGCCGGTGCGGGCGTAGTCGGCGATCGCCAGCTGTCCGCAACCGGAATGCGTCGACACCGGATGTCCGCTGCCGAGCCAGGCGACGGTCGAGTTGGCGGCACCCGCCGCCGCGACCGCCCCGGTCACGGAGCCGGCCCCTGCGCTGCCGACGACCGGGTCCGCCGCCCCGCTGAGCGTGAGCACGGCGACGTCGAGTGTGGAGGGCAGCTCCGGCGGCGGCGTGGTGGGCCACGCCGTGCACAGCAGCAGCGAGAGCGCGGTGTCCGGGCCGAAGACCGGGTACTGCTCGGCCCAGGTGGTGCGCAGCTCACGTGCACGACCTGGCGTCGGCCACTGATGCCCGTCGGAGCAGCGCGCGATGAACTGTCCGTCCGAGTCGGTGGCGACCGCGGTGTGCCCGATGAGGGAGTCGAGTGGGCCGATGTCGCCGCGGCCCGCCGCCGCCAGCACGTCCGAGAACTCGCGGATGCGCGCCTGCTGATCGCCGCGGGGCGCGCCGAGGAAGCCGGTGAGGGCGGTCAGCAATCCGTTCGAGGAAACCGGGGTCAGCTCGCCGGCAGAGGCGCGGCGGACCAGGTCGGCCACCGCCGACCGGGGGTCGGGGCCAAGCGCGCAGTCGAGCGCGGCACATTGCCGGGCGAAGGCAGCCAGTGCCGCCTCCTGCCCTGCGACACGGGACTCGGCGGTGGTCACGGCGTCGGCGCGGACCGAACCGGGGGCGTCGAGGACGAGCCGGGAGAGCCGGTCCGGGTGCTGCGCCGCGTACGAGAGCCCGACGGCCGCGCCGTTTCCGGTGGTGAACAGGCCCAACCGCTCGACACCCCACGCCTTGCGCAGCTGCTCGAGGTCGTCCGCGGCGTGCGCCGCGTCGAAGGCAAGCTCCTGTGGCTGCAGGAAATCGGTGCAGCCGACCGTGGCGTCGCGGCTGAGTGTCATCACCTTGTCCGCGGCGTCGCCGCCGTCGGGGTCCGGCGGGGAGAACTGGCCGAGGTCGAGCATGGCCCTGCGCAGGCCAGGGGTGTCGATGCACTCGATGGTGGTCGAGGTCCCGATCCCGCGACGGTCGACGGCCACCACGGGCCGGGTGGCCAGCAGGTCGGTGATGGGCCCCGCGGCCAGCGCCGCGAGGGTGGCGGTCGAGGCCCGGTCCGCGCCGGAGGTGAGGACGAGCGGGCCTGCGTCGGCAGGCGTCTGCGGGAGCCTGGCCCTGGACACCCCGAGGCTGAAGGTGCCGGGGATCGAGGAAGACGGGTCGATCGGGGCCGCGAGCTGTGCGCATTCGATGATCAGCCCCGCCGGTCCCGGTCCGAGACCGAGCGTGTCAAGGGTGGTGCGGGTGCAGTCGCTCCAGTCGAGGTCGGTGCGGGGCACCTCGAGCGGGGGCGGCTCCTGCTCGGCGTCGGCGGTTCGGCCCGTCGTCTCTCCCGGACGCTGCGCGACCGCGACGTCGGGGCGCACGCTCGGCCCGGCACTGCAGGCGCAGCAGACGGCGAGCGCCACGGCGAGCGGCCACGTCCTGCGCAGTGGGGATGTCACGGTGCACAGCCTGCCAGGTCGCTCAGCCGTTCCGCTCGCGTACCCAGCGTGCGAGCAGCGTGCCGTCCTCGTCCCCGAGCAGGTGCGCCCGACGCATCGTCCTCGGGGCGGCGTCGGGGGAGAGCGCGATCCGCGGTGCGCGACCGGCCACCAGCAGCGGGGCCGTGGTCAGGCACAGCTCGTCGACCGCATCGGCCGCCAGCAGCTGACCGAACAGTGCTGGGCCGCCCTCGCAGAGCACCCGCGTGAGTCCGAGCCCGTGGAGGGTGTCGAGGATCGCCGCAGGCGGCACGGCGGACTCGCCGAGTTCGAGAACCCGCGCGCCCGCCGCCTCGAGCCCGGCCTTCCGGTCGCTGGGCGCGGCGGCGGTGGTGAGGATCAGGGGTGCGGTCGTGGTGTCGGTCAGCAGCCGGGACGTCGGGTCGATGTCGGCGCTCGCGGTGACGACGGCGACGGGCGGCGCGTCGGCCTGGCCGCGCTCGCGTCTGCGTGCGCGGCGCTCGGCTGACACCCGGGCGCCGCCGTAGTTCTCGGCCCGCACCGTGCCTGCGCCGACCAGGATCACGTCGGCCAGCTCGCGCAGGACTCCGAACAGGCGCTTGTCGGCCGGAGTGCCCAGTCCCGCGGACGTCCCGTCGGCGCTCACCGCACCGTCGATGCTGGAGACGAAGTTGACCCGGACCCACGGCGCGGACGTCGTGTCCGGATAGACGTGCAGGTCGCGCAGTTCATCGTCGTCGAGCGGTGTGAGGTGGGTCGCAATATCGAGGCGGTGCATATGGGAGATGACAGCACGTCGATAACCTCCATGCATGCACGAGCGTCTTGTTGATCGCAGTCCGGTGGTTCAGGCGGACCAGCTGATCGCACAAATGGTCCCGCCGGCGATGTTCGACGAAGTCAGTTTCGCCTCGTACATCCCCGACCCGAACGAGCCGAGCCAGGCCGCTGCCGTGAGCAAGGCCGAGGAGTTCGCGGCCAAGGTGACGAAGATCCGTTCCGGCGGTCGGCGCGGATTGTTCGGCAAGAAGGCCCAGGCCAGCGGCGCGGGCCTGTACCTCGACGGCGGCTTCGGCGTCGGCAAGACCCACCTGCTGGCATCGATCTTCCACAGCGTGCCATCGCCCAAGGCGTTTGGAACGTTCGTCGAGCTCACCCACGTGGTTGGCGCGCTCGGCTTCAACAACGCGGTCGAGCAGCTATCCGGCCACAGCGTGCTCTGCATCGACGAGTTCGAGCTCGACGATCCGGGCGACACCATGCTCGTCTCGCGTCTGCTCACCGAGCTGTCCGCGCGTGGCGTGTCGATCGTGGCCACCTCCAACACCCTGCCCGGCCAGCTGGGCGAGGGCCGGTTCGCGGCTCAGGACTTCCTGCGGGAGATCAAGAAGCTCGGGTCGATCTTCGAGACGATCCGGGTGGACGGCCCCGACTACCGTCACCGCGACCTGCCGCCCGCGCCGGAGCCGATCTCGGACGCCGAGCTCGCCGACCGCGCCGACGGGATCCCCGGCGCGACCCTCGACGACTTCGACGCCCTGTGCGCGCACCTGAGCACCCTGCACCCCTCGCGCTACAACAAGCTGATCGCGGACGTGCCCGCGGTGTTCCTGCGGGGCGTGCACCCGGCCCAGGACCAGTCCGTCGCGCTGCGACTGGTCGTGCTGGCCGACCGCCTGTACGACGCGAGCATCCCGGTCACCGTCTCCGGCGCCAAGCTGGACGAGATCTTCACCCCGGAGATGCTCGCGGGCGGCTACCGGAAGAAGTACCTGCGCGCGACCTCGCGGCTGCTCGCGCTGTCCCGCTTCGAGGTCGCTGCCTAGACCGCGCGCTGCATCACGAAGTCGTGGTGCAGCTGCTCGCCGACCAGGAACGTCTTGGTGCCGACCCGCTCGAAGCCGTGCTTGGCGTAGAAGCGCTGCGCCCGCGTGTTCTGCTGGTTCACCCCGAGCCAGACACCCGCGGCGTCCAGGGCACGCGCGTGGTCGAGCGCCGCGGTCATCAGCGCCACCGACACACCGTCCCCGTGCCGGTCCGGCAGCACGTACAGCTTGCTGATCTCCAGGGTCGGCAGCAGCGTGACCGCCGCCCGGACATCGGGATCATCGGGGGTGCCGTCGACGAGAATCGCGTAGCCGATGATCCCGTCCGCGCCGACGGCCTTGAGCACCGTTCGGTCCGGCGCGGCCAGGTACTCGGTGAAGCGGGCCTCGGACAACACAGTGGTGATGAAGTCCGCGATGTCGGCCTCGGTTGCCGTCGGAGGGCACGCCAGCGGGAAGGTCTCGGCGGCAACGGCGGCGAGCTCGGCCGCGTCGGATGAGATGGCGCGGACGACGGCGAACTGAGCGGGCATGCGTCTAGTCGACCACACGTGTCAGGTCGGCGGAATCGGCCCCTGCGGCGACCCGTTTGGGCCGGAACGAGGGGGCCAGCAGGAACAGGGCCACGGCGAACAGCAGCGGCAGGACAAAGCCGATTCGCAGATCGGAGACGGCCGCGACCGCACCGACGATGGCGCCGCCGACCAGTGTGCCCGCGTAGTTGAACAGGTTGAGTCGGGCGATCACGGCGTCCGTCTGGTCCGGCGGGGCGAGCCGACCGGCGGCGCTGAAGCACAGCGGGGCGATGACGGGGGCGCCGAGTCCGACGATGAGGAACCCGATGATCGCGACGGTCGGGCTCTGCGCGACGATCACGACGACCAGCCCGAGCGCGGCGATCGCAGAGCCGACCCGGACGACCGCGACCTCGCCGTGGCGCCGCACCCAGAAGTCGCCGGTCAGGCGGGAGGCGAGGCCCGCGGTCTGATAGGCGGCGACCGCGAGGGCCGCCGTGCTGGCGCTGGCGAGCAGCAGGTCCTTGAGGTACAGCGCCGACCAGTTGCCGACGCTGAAGTCGATGGCGAAGAACAGTGCCATCGCCGCACCGAGAGCGAGGAACGGGCGGATCGGGATCGTCAGCGGCGCGGCGGAGGTGGTTGCCTCGGCCTCGGGTCCGACCTCGAGCAGTCGCGGTCCGATCAGCAGCGTTCCGGCGGCGACCCCGAGCGCGGCGCCGAAGATCGACACCGGCAGGCTCACCTCGAGCGCCGAACAGGCCGAGACGTACAGCGCACCGACGATGGCGCCGACGCTCCACGCGCCGTGGAACGAGGACAGGATCGATCGGCCGTAGCGGTGTTGGATCGCCACGGCCTGCATGTTGGTGGCCGCGTCGACCATGCCGAGGCCGACGCCGTACACGGCGAATCCGGTGAAGAACGCGGCGGGGGACGGGGCGAAGGCGATCCCGGTGCCTGCGCAGGCGATGACGAACAGTCCCACTCGCAGGGTGGTCTTGCTGGAGGTCCTGGTTGCCAGGTGCTCGGCGATCACGCTGCCGACGGCCGCGACCAGCGAGACCAGCACCACGGCGACGACGATGGTGGAGTCGTCGAAGCCGTACCGGTCCTTGAACTGGGGGAGCTGCGTCAGGAGTGCGGCGAGGAACATGCCCTGCAGGCCGAAGCCAACGGCGGTCGACACGCGAGCGGCCCGCAATGCGGGGGTGGGGAGCGTCATGAGGCCAGTGTGCTTTCGCCGGGCCCGTTCGGGCGGTGTGTTGATGAATTCAAGCATTGCGCTGGACGTGCGTCCAACATTTCTGCAAACTTGGCTGATGACTGCGACTGAAACGAATCCGGTGTTCCCTCAGGGGTTTTTGTGGGGCGTGGCCACGGCCGCGTACCAGATCGAGGGAGCAGTGGATGAGGGTGGCCGAGGCCGCTCCATCTGGGACGAGTACTGCGAGCGGCCCGGCGTGATCGTAGGAGGCGAGACGGGCGTGGTCGCCATCGACCACTACCACCGCTACCGCGAGGACGTCGGGCTGATGCGCGACCTTGGCGTCGACGCCTACCGGCTGTCCGTGTCCTGGTCCCGGGTGCAGCCCACCGGCAGTGGTCCGGTCAACGAGGAGGGGCTGGACTTCTACGACCGCCTCGTCGACGAGCTCGTCGCGGCCGGGGTCGATCCGGCCGTCACCCTGTTCCACTGGGACCTGCCGATCGAGCTGCAGGAGGCGGGCGGCTGGCTCAACCGCGAGACCTCCTATCGGCTCGCCGAGTATGCCGACATCGTCGGTCGCAGGCTCGGTGATCGTGTGCGCATGTGGATGCCGCTGAACGAGCCGGTCGTGCACACCCTCTACGGGCACGCGCTCGGCGTGCATGCCCCCGGCCAGGAACTGGGCTTCGGTGCGCTGCAGGCCGCCCACCACCAGCTGCTCGGCCACGGGCTGTCGGTGCAGGCGTTGCGCGCGGCGGGGTGCGACAACATCGGCATCGCCTCCAACCACGCGCCGGTACACGCGGCCAGCGAATCGGAGGCCGATGTCGCGGCCGCCGAGATCTACGACCACATCGTGAACTGGACGTTCGCCGACCCGATCCTGCGGGGCAGTTACCCGGCGGAGGAGCTGGCAGCGGCGCTGCAGGGGCCGGTCGCCGAGGACCTCGAGGTGATCTCGCAGCCGATCGACTGGTTCGGCATCAACTACTACGAGCCGACGCTGATCGCCGCGCCCACCTCCGACGAGGGCAGCAGCGGGGTCCTCGAGGTCGACCTGCCGCCGGGGATGCCGTTCCAGCCGGTCGCGCTCGAGGGCTATGAGCGGACGGACTTCGGGTGGCCGATCGTCCCAGCCGGCCTGCGCGAGATTCTCGGGATCTTCGCGGACCGGTACGGCGATGCGCTGCCGCCGATCTACATCACGGAGAGCGGGGCGTCGTTCCATGACGAGGACCCCGACGAGAACGGCCGGGTCGACGACCGTCGGCGGATCGACTACCACCGCGAACACCTGCACGCCGTGCGGGAGGCGATCGAGGACGGCGTCGACGTGCGCGGCTACTTCGCCTGGTCGATCTTCGACAACTTCGAGTGGGCGGCCGGGTACAAGGAGCGATTCGGCCTCGTCCACATCGACTACGAGACCCTGGCCCGGACGCCGAAGGACTCCTATTTCTGGTATCGCGACCTGATCGCCGGGCACGCGAGCGTGAACTGATGACCAGCCTGGCGAACCGATTGATGCCCGCAGCGCTCGCGCTGCGGGGCAGCAGGCGGGTGGGCGCCGAGGCCACCCGCCGGGAGATCGCGGGCCGGGCGTTGCGACCTCGTTCGTTCAGCCCGCCGCGTGGGCTCGACCGGCGGGTCGACATCCGCCTGGAGCGCACCGCGGCGGGCTGGCCGGTGTACTCGCTGGCCGCGCACGGCGCATCGCGGCGGGATCTGGACAGCGTGCTGTACCTGCACGGTGGCTCGTACTTCCGCGAGATCACCCGTCAGCACTGGCAGTTGGTCGCGGGCCTGGCCCGGTCGTTGCCGGTGGAGGTGGTGGTCCCGATCTACCCACTCGCCCCCGTCGCGACGGCGGACGTCGTGGTGCCCGCGGCAGCCGACCTCGCCGAATGCCTGATGGGGGAGCACGGCGCCGAGCGGTTCGCCCTGCTCGGTGACTCCTCGGGAGGGGGGATGGCGCTGGCCGTCGCGGTGGCGTTGCGGGAACGCACCCTCGTGCCGCCGCGGCGCACGGTGCTGATCTCGCCGTGGCTCGACATCACCGTCGACGACCCGGCCATCGCGGGCCTCGCGGCGCACGACCCGTGGCTGAGTCCGGACGGGCTGCGGGTGGCGGGCGAGGCGTACCGCGGCGCACTGGAGCCGGAGGATGTCCGGGTGAGCCCGATCAACGCCGACCTCGACGACCTGGGGCACATCACGGTGTTCACCGGCACCCGCGACATCCTCAACGCGGACGCGCGGCGGCTGCGCGAGCGAATCGCGCTCAGCAACACCGAGTTCGAGTACCACGAGGAGCGGGACATGTTGCACGTCTACCCGCTGCTGCCGACACCCGAGGGCAGGGCGGCCAGGCGGACCCTGCGCGGCCTCGTCGACCCGAGGGGCGCGATCAGTTCGACGCGGTGACCCGGGCGCGGGCCGGACGCCTGCGCCGGATGAGGAAGCCGGTCCAGGACACCAGGACCACGAGCCCGGCGAGGGCCTGAAGCAGTGTGGTGTAGCGCTCCGGATAGACGACACCGGTCAGGTAGGTGTCGATGAATCCGGTGCGCAGCCCCTGCTCGCCTGCCTCGTGCCTGGCCCAGTTCTCCAGGTGGGTGAGCGGGCAGTCGAGCCCGAACACGATGGTCGAGAAGCCCCAGCCCGCGAGCACGAGATGCGGCCAGATCGCCCACGGCCATCGCCAGGCCAGGAACCCGCCGGCGACGACGTACACCAGGAACGCGAAGTGCACGGTCATCGTCGCCTCGGCGAGCACCCGAAAGACCATGAGGTCATTGTCCCTCCGGGTCGATCCGGAGGGGTACACCTGCGTTGTTACAGGCGGCGGTTGAACACTTCCTTGGCCTTCGAGGTCGTGATGTCGACCGTGTACACGCGGAGCGTGGCGGCGGTGGGCGAGAGGTCCATCACCATGAATCCGACGTCCGCGAAGTTCTCGAAGAGGCTCTTGTTCGTGGTGGAGCCGGCCTTGCCGCTGCTGGTCTTTCCTGCGGCACCAGAGACGATCTGACGGGTGCCCTTGGACTCGACGGTCGGCTCGAGGACCTGCAGCGAGTGATCGTGCCCGGCGAGGAGGAACTGGCAACGCCCGAGGACGTGCTCCTCGTAGAACTTCTTCGCGTCGGCGCCGTTCGCGGGCGGTACCGGCATCCCGTCGTACTTGCCCGCGTTGCCGTGGGATCCGTTGCTCAGGTAGGGGTGGTGGGCGCAGGCGATCTTCCACTTCGCAGGCGACGCGGCGATCGCCGCGTCCAGCCACGCGCGCTGCTCGTTCATGAACTGTCCGTCCGCAGCCCAGTAGGGCGCGAGGATCGGGGGCAGCATGGCGGCGACCGGGTTCATGTCGAGGACGAAGAACTCGACCACCGGGTTCTTCTCGGGTATGCGGACCGAGTAATAGCGGCTGGGCATCCACCACCGCCGGGAGAGCGGGTGGTAGTCCACCTCTTCGTCGCCGCGCAGCAGCCAGCCGCCGTCGCCGGGGAAGATCGCGCTGTTGTCGTGGTTGCCGAGGGCCATCACCCATGGGAAGTCGAGGCCGTGGTTGGGGTCCTCGAACTTCGCCGCGAACTGGGTGTCGTTCTCGTTGGTCGGTCCCATCTCGTAGATGTTGTCGCCGAGGCCGAGCGCCATCGAGAAGGGCTCGCGACTGTGCAGGTCGCGAATCGCGTCCGCGACCGCCCACTGTGCCTTGGTGCCGGTGCCCGCGTCGCCGGTGATCAGCACCCGAGGGTTGGTGCCGGTGGGAAACGGGAACTTGCCCGAGCCTGCTGCCTTGGTATCGGCGGCGGTCGCGATCCCGGGTGCCATGGCTGCCAGCGGCAAGGCAGCGCCCGCCGCGGCTGCGCCTGCCAGGAATCGGCGGCGATCGATCTGGTTGAACTCCATCACAGTCCTCGGGTCGCATCGGTTCGGTATCCGGACGAGCAAACCTTAATGTGAACGACCGTTCAACTCGACAGGCCGGGCCGACCTCGGTGTTCACCCGCCGTTCAGTCAGCGTGCACCTCGTCGTACCCCCGATACGACGAAAGCCCCGGCCAGTGGCCGGGGCTTTCGAAGATGGTGCGCGATACTGGGATTGAACCAGTGACCTCTTCCGTGTCAGGGAAGCGCTCTCCCGCTGAGCTAATCGCGCGAGAAGCCGGAACCGGGTCCGGCCCAAACGAGCGGATGACGGGATTCGAACCCGCGACCCTCACCTTGGCAAGGTGATGCGCTACCACTGCGCTACATCCGCATTGTGCACCATCGGACCCATTGTGTAGGTCCGAGAGTGCGTACAGAAAAGGCACCCGTCCGGGTGCCTTTTCCTTCGTGCGCGATACTGGGATTGAACCAGTGACCTCTTCCGTGTCAGGGAAGCGCTCTCCCGCTGAGCTAATCGCGCGAGGTGGAGACGGGAATCGAACCCGTGTGCACGGCTTTGCAGGCCGTTGCCTCACCACTCGGCCACTCCACCGTCAAGGTCGAGTCCAACCTCGAGAGCGGATGACGGGATTCGAACCCGCGACCCTCACCTTGGCAAGGTGATGCGCTACCACTGCGCTACATCCGCATTGCACTTCCGGGGGCTGCGTTGCTGCCTCCGTGGTGCGAGATGAAACATTAGCCCACGGGGTGTGTAGTCACAAATCGCCAGTTCAGTGACGGAATCGGGGATCGGGTGCAGCGCATTTACTGCACACTTGCCGCGCATTGCAGGGGTGGTCTCCTGCTTTCTTGCTGCTTCCGGGTCGGAGGACCGGGCGGACGGAGAACGAGGGTTGGCGGGGACAGGGATGTGGTTCGGCGGGGATGGGGGCGGGGTCGGACAGCGGTTTTTCACTTCCGCGGAAGTCGTGTTAATGTTCCATCCCGTCCGGCCGCGAGAGTTCAACGCGCGGCTCGGTCCCGTGGCTCAGTGGGAGAGCGTCCGCTTCACACGCGGAAGGTCGCTGGTTCGATCCCAGCCGGGACCACAACGAAAGCCCCCCTCATTCGAGGGGGGCTTTTTTGTGTTCTCGATGTAGCCGGAAGCATTCGTGACCAGCAGACGGCTGCCTCGGGGAGGTGGTGGCGGATACAATCGATGTTCCGCGCTGGCGTCGGGGGGCTCTCAGATTGGAGCTGATCTCGAATGGCCGATCAGGCGAAGCTCCTCGACTATCTGAAGCGGGTGACCGCAGAGCTGTATCAGACGCGGGAGAAGCTTCGTGAGGCCGAGGAGGTCAGCCGCGAACCGATCGCGGTGATCGGTATGGGCTGCCGGTATCCGGGCGGGGTCCGGTCGCCGGAGGACCTGTGGCGTCTGGTGGAGTCGGGTTCGGAAACCGTCTCCGGGTTCCCGGAGGACCGCGGCTGGGGGATCGCGGACCTCTACGATCCGAAGGCCGAGCAGTCCGGCAAGACCTACACGGTGCAGGGCAGCTTCCTCGACGACCCGGCGGGGTTCGATCCGCAGGTCTTCGGTATCTCGCCGCGCGAGGCGCTGGCCATGGACCCGCAGCAGCGTCTTCTCCTCGAAACGAGCTGGGAGACCCTCGAGCACGCCGGCATCGATCCGAGGTCGGTGCACGGTGCCCAGGTCGGCGTCTTCACCGGGCTGTCCGGTATCGACTACGCGGCGCGGGCAGGCGGGGCGCCGCCAGAGGACCTCGAGGGCTACTTCATCACCGGCAACGCCATGAGCGTCGCCTCCGGACGCGTGGCGTACAGCTTCGGCCTGTGTGGACCCGCGATCACCGTCGACACCGCGTGCTCCTCTTCCCTGGTGTCCATCCACCTGGCAATGCAGGCGCTGCGCAGCGGTGAGTGCGAACTGGCCCTCGCGGGCGGGGCGACGGTCATGGCGACCCCAGCGGTGTTCGTGGAGTTCAGTCGCCAGCGCGGACTGGCCAGGGACGGGCGGTGCAAGGCCTTCTCCGCCGCCGCGGACGGCACGGCGTGGGGCGAGGGCTCGGGAATGGTCGCGTTGGAACGACTTTCCGACGCGGAGCGCAACGGTCGCCGGATACTGGCCGTCATCCGTGGCAGCGCGGTGAACCAGGACGGTGCCAGCAACGGCCTGACCGCTCCGAACAAGCAGGCGCAGGAGCGGGTGATCCGGCAGGCCCTTGCCAGTGCCGGGCTCGGCCCCGCCGACGTCGACGCGGTCGAGGCGCATGGCACAGGAACCACGCTGGGCGATCCGATCGAGGCGTCCGCCCTGCTGGCAGGCTACGGCCGCGATCGCCCCGCAGACCGGCCACTGTGGCTCGGCTCGGTGAAGTCGAATCTCGGGCACACCCAGGCGGCCGCGGGCGTGGCCGGGGTGATCAAGATGATCATGGCGATGCGGCACGGGGTCCTACCCAAGACGCTGCACATCGACCGGCCGACCCCGCACGTCGACTGGTCCGCCGGTTCGGTGTCCCTGCTCACCGAGAACCGCGACTGGCCGGAAGCCGGTCGGCCCAGGCGGGCGGCGGTGTCCTCGTTCGGCATCAGCGGCACCAACGCGCACGTCGTGCTGGAGCAGCCACCGTCCGTCGCGCCGCCGTCCGAAGAATCGTCAGCTCCCGAAGGCGAGGTCGTGGCCTGGTTCGTATCGGGCCACACAGAACCCGCGCTGCGCGCCCAGGCCGAGCGGTTGCGCGAGTACGTCGCGGACCATCCCGAACTGACGCCTGCCGAGGTGGCCGGGGCGTTGCTGGGTTCGCGGGCCACCTTCGACCATCGCGCCGCCGTGATCGGCTCGGAGCCCTCGGGACTGCTGGCGGGCCTCGACTCGCTTGGCCGGGGCGCGCCGAGCCCCGATGTGGTCACCGGGCTGGCTTTCGAAGCAGGGGACCGGCCGGTGTTCGTCTTCCCGGGTCAGGGTGCGCAGTGGGTTGGCATGGCCGCGGAACTGCTCGAGACGTCGCCGCAGTTCGCCGACAGCGTGCGCGAATGTGCCGACGCGCTGGCGCCTTACACGAAGTTCTCCCTGCTCGACGTGCTCCGCGACCGCGATCCGTCCTCGCTGGACCGGGTCGATGTCGTGCAACCCGCGCTGTTCGCGGTGATGGTCTCCCTCACCCAACTGTGGCGCGCACACGGCGTCGAACCGGCGGCCGTGGTCGGACATTCGCAGGGCGAGATCGCCGCTGCCTGCGTCGCAGGCGCGCTGAGCCTGTCCGACGCGGCGCTGGTCGTCGCCGCGCGGAGCAGCGTGATCGCCGCGTCGGCGCGGCGCGGCGGCGGGATGGCCTCGGTGGCACTGCCCGCGGACGCGGTGCGGGCGAAGATCGAACCGTGGGCGGGCGCCATCGAGGTGGCGGCGATGAACGGTCCCTCCGCGACGGTGCTGTCCGGTCCCGTCGACGCGCTCGACTCGCTGGTGGGGCAGTTGCAGGGTGAGGGCGTCCAGGCCAGGCGGATCGCGGTGGAGTACGCCTCGCACTGCGCGGATGTGTCGGTGTTGCGCGATCCGATCCTCGACGCGCTCGCCTCGGTCACGCCCCGTCGGTCGCGGATTCCGTTCTATTCGACGGTGACCGGTGGCGCGTTGGACGGCACCACGCTCGACGCGGACTATTGGTACCGGAACCTGCGGCGCCCCGTCCGGTTCGAGCAGGCGACCAGATCGCTGGCCGCGGACGGCTATCGATTGTTCGTCGAGTCGTGCAGCCATCCCATCCTGACCGTGCCGTTGCAGGAGACCCTCGACGCGGCGGGTGTCGCGGGCCGGGCCATCGGCACCCTGCGGCGCGAACGCGCGGGTCTGCGCCAGTTCACCGCTGCGCTCGCCGAGGCCCAGGTGTCCGGAGTGCACATCGACTGGGACCGGGTCGGCTGGGCGCGACGCGGCGATCGCAGGCGGTGGGTTGACCTGCCCACGTATGCCTTCCAGCATCGTCGCTACTGGCTGGACGGTCCCGCGCGGCACGGTGACGTCGCGTCGGCGGGCATGGACACCGGGGGACATCCGATGCTCGCCGCGTCGGTCGAGCTCGGGGACGACCGGGGCGTGGTGTTCACGGGCTTGCTTTCCCCGCAACGCCTTCCGTGGCTGCGCGACCATGCGGTGAACGGGACCGTCATCCTGCCCGGCACGGCGTTCGTGGAGCTGGCCCTGCACGCGGGGAACCGCGTCGCGCGCGGCGGGCTCGAGGACCTCGCGATCGAAGCGCCCCTGCTGATCCCTGCCGAGGGCGAGGTGGCGGTGCAGGTGAGCGTCCTCGCCGAGGGAGACGGCGGCCGCTCGACGGTGGCGGTGCACTCCCGGCCCGCGGATGCCTCGGGGGAGGCTCCATGGACCAGGCACGCCACCGGCACGCTCACCGCGGCCGTTGGCGCCGCGGACTCCGCCGAACAGCAGTGGCCGCCTGACGATGTCACCCCGATCGACGTGCGGGGTCTGTACGAAGTGCTCGACGAGGCCGGCTACGGGTACGGCCCGAGCTTCCGTGGCCTGCGGGCGGCGTGGCGCCGCGGCGACGAGTTGTACGGCGAGGTGAGTCTGGGCGGCGAGGACCCGGCCGAGGCGGTCGTGGGATACGGGATCCACCCGGCCGTGCTCGACGCGGCGTTGCACGTGATCGCGCTCGGTAGCGCGGGGTCCGGCGCGAGCGGGGTCCGGCTGCCTTTCGCCTGGGGCGCTGTGCAGTTGCACGCCATCGGCGCCACCGCTCTGCGTGTGCACGTCGAGGCGATCGGTCCCGAGCGGTACCGGGTCTCCGCCTTCGACGTGGCAGGCAAACCCGTGTTGACCGTCGATTCGTTGGCGCTGCGCCCGCTCGGGGACACCCAGCTTCCCGCCACCGGTGCAGGCGAGAATCTCTACCGCGTGGAGTGGATGCCGGTGGGCGCGGCCGCGGCGGGCGGGGCGGAGCTGTTGCCGCTCGCGGAGGCACTGGCGGGCGGTGACCACTCCGGTCGGGTGCTGTGGCTGGACTGCGAGCCGGGCGGGGAGTCCGACGTGCCGGCCCGGGCGCACGCCGCCGCGGAGGCAGCGTTGACCGCCGTCCAGTCCTGGCTCCGCGAGGATCGGCTGGCGCAGACCCGCCTGCTCGTCACGACCCGGCTCGGGGTCGGCGTGCGCGACGGCGAACCGATCGACGACGTGTCGGCCGCGCCCGCATGGGGGCTGATCGGTGCGGTGCAACACGAGTTCCCGGACCGCATCCGCCTGGTGGATCTGGATGCGCCTGCGGGTGAACCCGCCGATCCCGCGCTGCTGGCAATGGCATTGGCCTGCAACGAACCCCAGCTGGCGATCCGCGACGGCGTGCTGCTGGCGCCCATGCTCGCCGCGGAGGCGCCCGTCGCTGCCGCACACGATGAGGATCCGGCCCCCTTCGGTCCGGATGGCACGGTCCTCATCACGGGGGGCACCGGGACCATCGGCAGGCTGATCGCCCGCCACCTCGTGGCGCGATACGGGGTTCGCCGGCTGGTGTTGACCAGCAGGCACGAGCAGGGCGCCGACGGCGCGGCGGAACTGCGGGCCGAGGTCGCCGAATCGGGGGCCGAGATCCGTCTGGCCGCCTGCGATGTCGCCGACCGCGCGGCGGTCGCCGCCCTGCTCGCCGACATCCCCGACCTGTCCGGCGTGATCCACGCGGCCGGGGTGCTCGAGGATGCCACCGCCGCCACCGTGACCCGAGACCAGTTGCACGACGTCATGCGTCCCAAGGTGGACGGTGCCTGGCATCTGCACGAACTCACCCGCGACCACGACCTGTCGGCGTTCGTACTGTTCTCCTCCGCGGCGGGTGTGCTCGGCGGCGCAGGCCAGGCCAACTATGCGGCCGCGAACGTCTTCCTCGACGCACTGGCGCAGCACCGTCGCGCCCGCGGGCTGAAGGGGATCTCCCTGGCCTGGGGGTTGTGGGACCGGCCGAGCGGGATGACCTCCCACCTGAACGCGGCAGACCTGGACCGGTTGCAGCGCTCCGGCATCGACACCATCAGCCCGGAGTCGGGGTTGGCCCTGTTCGATGCGGCGCTGGCCGTGAACCGGCCGCTGATCGTTCCGATACGCCTCTCGACGCGACCCTCCCGATCCGACGCCGAGTCCCTGCCGCCGATCCTGCGCCGGGTCCTCGGGATCCGTCGCCGGGTCGCCGCCGCCGAAACACCCACCGGCCTGGCCGACGAGTTGCGGGCACTCGATCCCGGCGAGCGACACGGCCGGATCCTCGACCTCGTCACCACCCACGTGGCCGCCGTACTCGGTCACGACAGCAAGGAGGCGATCGACCCGGAACGGGCCTTCAAGCAGCTCGGCTTCGACTCGCTGACCGCCGTGCAACTGCGCAATCAGCTCGCGACCGCCACCGGCGTCGGACTCGCCGCGACCGTGGTGTTCGACCATCCCACCGCCGATGCGCTCGCCAGGGAGCTCGTGGCCCGACTGCTCGGCGGCGACGCGGCACCGTTGCCGACCCGGTCGGCGCGAACTCGGAGGGGCGAGGACCCGATCGCGATCGTCGGGATGGCCTGTAGGTATCCGGGGCGGGTGTACTGCCCGGACGACCTGTGGCAACTCGTGCGCGAGGGCCACGACACCGTGGGTGCGTACCCCGACAACCGCGGCTGGAATCTCGCCGAGGTCTACCACCCCGACCCGGAGCGCACCGGCACCACCTACATGAGCCAAGGCGGATTCCTCTACGACGCCGACGAGTTCGACGCCGCGTTCTTCGGCATCAGCCCGCGCGAGGCGATCGCGATGGACCCCCAGCACCGGCTGCTCCTCGAGAGCGCATGGGAAGCGTTGGAACAGGCGGGGATCCAGCCGAACGGACCGGGACTCACCGACACCGGCGTGTACGTGGGACTGATGGGAGGCGACTACGGCTTCCACCTGATGAGCAGGCGCAACGTCGACGCCGAGGGATATCTGATGACCGGCACAAGCAACAGCGTTGCCTCCGGCCGGATCTCGTACTCTCTCGGCTTCACCGGGCCCGCGGTCACCGTGGACACGGCCTGCTCGTCGTCACTGGTGGCCATGCATCTCGCGGCGCGGGCCCTGCGCGACGGCGAATGCGCGCTCGCGTTGGCGGGCGGGGCGACGGTGATGTCCACACCGGGCGTGCTGATCGAGTTCAGTCGCCAGCGCGGCCTCGCCGCGGACGGTCGGTGCAAGCCGTTCTCGGACCGGGCGGACGGCACCGGGCTCAGCGAGGGCGCGGGCATGGTGGTGCTGGAGCGGCTGAGCGACGCCGAACGCAACGGCCATCGGGTACTGGCGATCGTCCGCGGATCGGCGGTCAACCAGGATGGGGCCTCCAACGGATTGACCGCACCGAACGGGCCGTCCCAGGAGCGGGTGATCCGCCAGGCGCTGGCCGATGCTGCGCTCGAACCCACCGACATCGACGCCGTGGAGGCACACGGCACCGGCACGACGCTCGGTGACCCGATCGAGGCGCAGGCGCTGCTGGCCGCCTACGGGCAGGACCGCGAGGGCAGGCCGTTGTGGCTCGGTTCGGTCAAGTCGAACATCGGCCACGCCCAGGCCGCGGCCGGGGTCGCGGGCGTGATCAAGATGGTGATGGCGATGCGGCACGGGGTGCTGCCGCCGAGCCTGCACGGCGATGCCCCGACCCGGCACGTCGACTGGACCGCGGGAGAGGTCTCGCTGCTCGCCGAACCGGTTTCGTGGCCGGAGACCGGGCGGCCCCGTCGCGCGGCGGTCTCGTCGTTCGGAATCAGCGGCACCAACGCGCACCTGATCCTCGAACAGCCACCCGACGTTCCTGCGCCCGATCTCCCGCAGCAAGCCGCCGCGCCGCTGGCCTGGGTGATCTCAGGAAAGACCGGCGACGCGCTGCGGGCGCAGGCAGCTCGGTTGGCGGAATTCCTCGACAATGCGGCAGAACTCCCCGATCCGGCCGACGTCGCATACTCCCTGGCCACCACCCGATCCGGCTTCGCCCACCGCGCCGCGGTGATCGGCGAGACGTTCGCCGACCTGCGCGACGGCCTGGACCACATCGTGCAGGGGCGACCGGGCGGCAATGTCATCGAGGGGACCAGCGTCCGCGGCAAGACGGCCTTCATGTTCACCGGCCAGGGCGCGCAACGGATCGGGATGGGCCGTGGCCTCTACGAGGCCTACCCGGTGTTCGCGGAGGCACTGGACGAGGTCTGTGCCGCACTCGACGAGCACGTAGAAGTCCCGGTGCGGGAGGTGATCTGGGACGACGCCGAGGGCGGCGCCGCCAAGCTCGACAGCACCGAGTACACCCAGCCCGCCTTGTTCGCCGTCGAGGTCGCGCTCTATCGGCTGCTGCGGGACTGGGGCATCACCCCTGACTACCTGATCGGCCACTCGATCGGCGAGATCACCGCGGCACACGTCGCCGGAGTGTTCAGCCTGCCCGACGCCGCAGCCCTTGTGGGCGAGCGCGGACGGTTGATGCAGTCGACGAAGCCGGGCGCGATGATCGCCGTCCGCGCTCGGGCCGAGGACGTGCTCGCACGGATCGACGACCGGGTCGATCTGGCTGCCGTCAACGGTGCCGAATCGGTGGTGCTCGCGGGCGGTGAACGCGATCTGGACACCGTTGCATCCGAATTGGCGGCCGCCGGGCTGAAGACCACGAGCCTGCGGGTCGAGCGGGCCTTCCACTCCACCCTGATGGACCCCATCCTCGACGAGTTCGCCACCGTGGTGTCGAGGCTGACGCCGCAGCCGCCGACCGTGCCGATCATCTCCAACGTCACCGGTCGCGTCGCCACCGCCGACGAACTCGTCTCCCCGGACTACTGGACGCAGCACATCCGGCAATCGGTGCGCTTCCACGACGGCATTCGCGCCCTCGACGAGCTCGGTGTCACCCGCCTCGTCGAAGTCGGTCCCGGCGCGACCCTGACCGCGCTCGCCGCGGAGGTCGTCCCGAACGCGATCGCCACGCTGCCAGGACGCGGAGACGAGGCGCACGGGATCGTCGCGGCGGTCGCGGCGGCCTACGTGCAGGGCGTCCCGATCGACTGGGATCGGGTACTGCCAGGGCGTCGACGGGTCGACCTGCCCACCTACGCATTCCAGCGTCGCTCCTTCTGGCCCTCGACATCGATTGGGAGTACCGGTGATCCGACGGAGCTGGGGTTGGGTCCGGCGGAGCATCCGCTGCTCGGCGCGGCGGTGAGCCTCGAGGACGGCGCGCTGATGCTCACCGGACAGCTCTCGTTGCCGCGCGATGCGTGGCTCGTGCCGCCGCCTGCCGATGACGGTGAGCCGCCGTCTCCCGACGCTCCGCAGTCGGTCTCGAGCGCGGTGCTGGTCGAACTCACGCTGCACGCTGCCCACCACATCGGTCTCGACCACATCGACGAACTGACGCTGCACCGGCCACTGACCCTCCCGTCGCCTGGGCAGGCATCGATCAGGGTGCTCGTGTCGCCGACCGACGCCGTCGGCGGTCGCACCGTCACCATCTCGTCGAACGCGGCCGAGGCCGACAGCCCCGATACCTGGGTCAGGAACGCCTCCGCGACGATCGACGACGTCGTGGGCCCCGCCGCGGCTGCCGCGCAACAGGTTCCCGGCGACGTCGAGGCCGAGGTTCGGCTGGAGGAAGGCACCGACGCGACCGGCTACGGCATTCATCCGGAGCTGTTGGAGGCCGCGCTCGAGCCGATCCTCGGGTGGGACGGCTGGCCGGTGACCTGGTCGGGACTCCGTCTGCACACCGTCGGAGCGGAGGCGGTGTCGGTGCGGTCCGCGGTGCGTGAGGACGGGCGACATCACGTCGCCCTCAGCGACCCGCGCGGTGAGCCGGTGCTGACGGTCGACGCGCTGCGGGTGGTGCCAAGGGAGGTCGACGGGTCGGGTCCGGGTGGCAGGGCGGCTCCGCCGCTGCACCGGCTCAGCTGGATTCCGGTGGAGGGTCCCTCGTCGGAGCCGGCACCTGGACCGGTGGCAGTCCTCGGTTCCGGGTGGCCGGGCGACGTTCCTGCGTTTCCCCACTATCCCGACCTGGCGGCGTTGCGAGCCGCGATGGAGTCCGTCGCCGACGGCGACGATCGGGTCCCGTGGACGGTGCTGGTCGGATGCGGGACCGGGGGCGAGCACGGTCCGGACGTCACCCACGAACTGTGCGCCCGAGAGCTGGGCCTGCTGCAGGAGTGGCTGGACGACGATGCCGTCGTCGACAGCAGGCTGGTGATCGTGACCCGCAACGCGATGGTCACCGATGGCGGGCAGGACAGCGACGCGGATGCCGACCTGGCGGCCGCCGCGGTCTGGGGACTCGTGGGGTCCGCGCAAAACGAGAACCCGGACCGGTTCGTGCTCATCGACCTCGACGACGCATCTGATGCCGAAGCCGCGATCACGTCGGCATCGGCGAGCGGGGAACCCCAGTTGGCGGTCAGGAACGGCACCCTGCTGGCACCCCGGTTGCGGCGCATACCCGCCGTCGAGAGATCGGCACCGTTCGATCCCGACGGCACCGTTCTCGTCACCGGCGGCACCGGCACCCTGGGCTCGTTGGTGGCCCGGCACCTGATCGCCACGCACGGCGCGCGGCATCTGGTGCTGACCAGCAGGCGCGGACCCGACGCGGAGGGTAGCGACCAGCTGCGTCGCGAGCTCGCCGATCTGGGAGCCGAGGTGAGGATCCTCGCCTGCGACACCTCCGATGAGCCCGCCCTCGCGGCGCTGCTGGCCGGGATACCGCAGGAGCACCCGCTGACCGCGGTGATCCACGCCGCAGGCGTGATCGACGACGCCACAGTCGGTTCGTTGACGCCCGAGCGGCTCGACACGGTGCTGCGCCCGAAGGTCGACGCGGCCTGGCACCTGCACCGGCTGACCGCGACATCCGGGGTGCGGGCCTTTGTGCTGTTCTCCTCGCTAGGCGGTGTCCTCGGCGCGCCGGGACAGGCGAACTACGCGGCCGCGAACATGTTCCTCGATGCCCTCGCGCGGCACCGCCACGCCCTCGGTCTTCCCGCGGTGTCGATCGCGTGGGGCATGTGGGCACCGCCGAGCACGATGACCGACAACCTCGGAGCGATCGATCTCGCCAGGGCGCGCCGCAGTGGCATGGTTCCGATGACCGCTCCCGACGGCCTCGCCCTCCTCGACGACGCCATGGCCGCCGGTGTCCCGGCCGTGGCCGCCGCCCGGTTCGACCTCTCCGGGTCGGCCGGGCCGTACCTGCCTGCCCCGCTGCGCGGCCTGATCCGGGAACCGCGCAGGCGTGCCGCGGGGTCGGGCTCGGCCGGATCGAGCGGGTCGGGGCCGTCGGATTGGGCGCAGCGGCTGGCCGACATGTCGATTCCCGAACAGCGGCACTTGATGCTCGAACTGGTCCGGGCAGGCGCCGCCGCGGTGCTCGGCCACGACGCCGGGGACTCGGTCGACCCCGACCAGGCGTTCAAGGAGCTGGGCTTCGACTCGCTCGCCGCCGTGGCGCTCCGCAACCACCTCGGTGCGGCCACGGGGCTGCGGTTGCCGCCCACCATGGTGTTCGATCACCCGAGCTCCCGCGCCGTCGCCGAGTTCCTGCGCGCGGAACTCGTTCCGGATCCGGTGTCGGTGGCGTTCGCCGACGTCGACCGACTTCGCGCGACCATCGCCGAGTTCGGGGAGGACAGCGAGGCAAGGGCGGCGCTCACGAAACGCCTGGCCAACCTGTTGGCCGAGGTCGGCGCGGGCGAGGGTGCGCATGCCGACGCAGTCGACAAGATTCACGCGGCGACCAGTGAGGAGATCCTCGACCTGATCGATCGTGGCCTGTGAATCTGCGCCGGTGGGGGACACCGCCCCCTTCTTCTCCTGCCGATGTTGGGGTGTAATGGACGCCCATGACCGTCGTCCACAGCTTTCCCGCCGTACTCGACGACCGCGCCGACACCTTGATCCTCGGGTCGATGCCGGGCATTCCGTCGCTGGCCGCGGGCATGTACTACGCGAATCCGCGCAACAGTTTCTGGCCGATCATGGGCGAGCTGTTCGACGCGGGGCCCCGGCAGACGTACGCGCAGCGCCTGCAGCGGCTGCAGGACGAGGGCATCGCGCTGTGGGACGTGCTGAAGCTGTGCAGGCGGGAGGGCAGCCTCGACTCGAGCATCGACCCCGATTCCGAGGTGGCGAACGACTTCGCGGCCCTGTTCGAACGTCACCCCCGGATCGGCCGGGTCTTCTTCAACGGGGCCAAGGCCGAACAGGCGTACAGGCGCGCCGTCGTCGCACGCGGCCTGCATCCGGAGTCGGTCGCCATGGCGCGGCTGCCATCGACGAGTCCGGCGAACGCGGGCACCCCGGTGGCGGACAAGCTCGCGGCGTGGCGGGCGGTCGCCAGGTAGGTCGACGACCGGCGCGCCGCGACCGGTCCGTCGGTACTGTTGGCCGGGTGGTGACGACTGAGAATCGATGGATGCGCCTGCGGCGGGATATCGCAGGCAACACCGCGGTGAACCTGGCCTACCGCATCTGCGTCGGCGTGGTCGGCGGACTGGTCCTCGTCGTCGGCATCATCGCGATTCCCTATCCCGGTCCTGGCTGGTTGATCGTGTTCGCCGGGCTGGGCATCCTCGCCTCGGAATTCGCGTGGGCGCACCGCCTGCTCCGGTTCGCCCGGGAGCGCTACGACAGGTTCATGGCGTGGTTCGGCCGCCAATCGGTCGTGGTGAAGACGCTGTCCGCGTTGCTGACGTGTGCCATCGTGATCGGAACCCTGTGGGTGCTGGGAACTTTCGGGCTGATCGGGGGTTGGGTGGGCATCGAGCACCCGATCCTGGACAGCCCGCTCTAGTCGTGGTGCCGGATCAGGAACTCGGCCAGGCCTACGAGCGCGCGGTCGCGGCGATCCCGTCGCTGCGGGAGGCGACCGTACCCGAGCCGGGCGCGGTCGAACACCCCGGCGGTGTACTGGTGGACCGGGACTGGCTGGCGGCCAGGATCGCCGACACCGCGCGCCGCTGGGCCTGCCAGGATCCCCGTGTCTGCGCCACGCTGTGGTGGTACTCGGCGAGCTCGACGTTGCTGTCGGTGCCCGCCTCGATGCTGCTGGCGACGGGCCTCGCGCCCGACCCCGCTCTCGAGGGGCTGACCTGCACGTTGCGACCCGACGGGTATCTGGGGACCATTCGCTCCGAGGTAGGCATCCGCGACGACGAGGTGCTGGCCGAGCGGATCGGCGCCGCGCTCGCCCCGATCATCGCGGCATTGAGTGAACTCAGCGGTGCCGGCGTGCGCTCGCTGTGGGCGATCGCGACCGACTCGCTCGGCAACCGCGCGCTGGACGCGGGCACCGCGCTCGGCAGCCCGGTGCTCGGCAGCGCGCTGGCGGTGCGGTTGGCAGATCTGATCGGCGCCGAGATGCCGCGCCCCCGGTTCGTCGACGTCGGCCGCGGGGGACTGACCGGTGCGGACCCACTGGCCGCGCCCGCACCGGTTTCCCGGCGGGTGATCCGCAGGTCGTCCTGCTGCCTGATCTACGAAACGGAACCCGACCCGGTGGCCGCCGAGGGCGTCAAGTGCACCAGCTGTCCCCGTCAGCAGCCGTCGGTTCGTGCGGCTCGGCTCGGCGCGCTGCTCGGGTGACAGGCCCGTCCGATCGGAGTGCCGATAGCATGAGGGCTCACCGAGCTGCCGACTTCGAGTCGGCGCAGAACATCGAGGAGCACATCGCCGTGACCACGCCCGCATCCGCAGTCTCAGCCGCCCACGTCCGGGTGCCCGCGGGGACTACCGCCGGTACGGCGGTTCGGGAGGCGGGGCTCACCGGTAAGGGTGCCGACGCCATCGTCGTGGTCCGGGACGCGGAGGGCCAGCTCAAGGACCTGTCCTGGATCCCAGAGGAGGATGCACTGGTCGAGCCGGTCGCGGCCGACTCGGAGGACGGTCGCACCGTGATCCGGCATTCCGCGGCGCACGTGCTCGCCCAGGCCGTGCAGTCGGAGTTCCCGAACGCCAAGCTCGGCATCGGCCCGCCGATCAAGGACGGCTTCTACTACGACTTCCGGGTCGACGAGCCGTTCACCCCGGAGGACCTGGCCCGCCTCGAGAAGAAGATGAAGCAGATCATCAAGGGCTCGCAACGCTTTTCGCGGCGCGTGGTCGAGAACATCGAGGACGCCCGCGTCGAGCTGGCGAACGAGCCGTTCAAGCTCGAACTGATCGACGACAAGTCGGGCATCGACGATCCCGAGGTGATGGAGGTCGGCGGCAACGAGCTGACCATCTACGACAACCTCGACCCGAGGACCGGCGAGAAGGTGTGGGGCGACCTGTGCCGCGGCCCGCACATCCCCACCACCAAGCACATTCCCGCCTTCAAGCTGACCCGCAGCTCGGCCGCGTACTGGCGCGGCGACCAGAACCGCGAGGACCTGCAGCGCATCTACGGCACCGCATGGGAGTCCTCGGAGGCGCTCGACAAGCACATGGAGCTGATCGCGGAGGCCGAGCGTCGCGACCACCGCAAGGTCGGCGCGGAGCTGGACCTGTTCAGCTTCCCCGACGAGCTCGGTTCCGGACTGCCGGTGTTCCACCCCAAGGGCGGCATCATCCGCCAGGAGATGGAGAACTACTCCCGTCAGCGGCATGTCGAGGAGGGCTACGAGTTCGTCTACTCGCCGCACATCACCAAGGGGCACCTCTACGAGGTCTCCGGTCACCTGGACTGGTACCGCGACGGCATGTTCCCGGCGATGCACATCGACGAGGAGCTGAACGAGGACGGCACGGTGCGCAAGCCCGGCCAGGAGTACTTCCTCAAGCCGATGAACTGCCCGATGCACAACCTGATCTTCCGGTCCCGTGGTCGTTCCTACCGCGAACTCCCACTGCGCCTGTTCGAGTTCGGCTCCGTCTACCGCTACGAGAAGTCGGGCGTCGTGCACGGCCTCACCCGCGTGCGCGGCATGACGCAGGACGACGCGCACATCTACACCACGCGCGAGGACATGCGTGACGAGCTCACCCGCACGCTGAACTTCGTGCTCGGCCTGCTCAAGGACTACGGCCTCGACGACTACTACCTCGAGCTGTCCACCAAGAACCCCGACAAGTACGTCGGCGACGACGCGACCTGGGAAGAGGCGACCAACACCCTTGCCGAGGTCGCCGAGGCGTCGGGCCTGACCCTGATCCCGGACCCAGGCGGCGCCGCGTTCTACGGCCCGAAGATCTCGGTGCAGGTTCAGGACGCGCTCGGGCGAAGCTGGCAGATGTCGACGATCCAGCTCGACTTCAACCAGCCCGAGCGCTTCGAGCTCGAGTACACCGGGTCGGACGGCGCCAAGCATCAGCCGGTGATGATCCACCGCGCCCTGTTCGGTTCCATCGAGCGGTTCTTCGGTGTGCTCACCGAGCACTACGCGGGCGCGTTCCCGGCGTGGCTGGCTCCCGTGCAGGTCGTCGGCATCCCCGTCGCCGAGGCCTTCGAGGAGCACCTGTTCGACGTGGTGGCCAAGCTCAAGGCCGCCGGTGTCCGGGCCGAGGTGGACGTCAGCGACGACAGGATGCAGAAGAAGATCCGCAACCACACCACGCAGAAGGTGCCGTTCATGCTGCTCGCGGGCGAGCGGGACGTGGAGGCCGGCGCGGTCAGCTTCCGCTTCCGCGACGGCACCCAGATCAACGGCATCGCGGTCGCGGACGCCGTCGAGGCGATCACCGGCTGGATCGCGAGGCGCGAGAACGCCTCGCCCACAGCGGAACTGCTGGGAGACCTCGGATGAGCGACGAGGGCTCGGTCGTCGACACCGGACCCGGTGACCCGGACCGGCTGCAGCGACTCTGGTCGCCGCACCGGATGTCTTACATCGCCGAGGCGCCGAAGGTCACGACCCCGGGCGAGGGACCGTTCACCGACATCCCGAAGATGAGCGACGAGGAGGGGTTGATCGTCGCCCGCGGCGAGCACGTCTACGCGGTGCTCAACCTGTACCCGTACAACCCCGGCCACATGATGGTGGTTCCGTACCGCCGCGTCGCCGCGCTCGAGGACCTCACCCCCGAAGAGTCGGCCGAGTTGATGGCGTTCACCCAGCAGGCGATCCGCGTGATCAAGCGGGTCTCGCGTCCGGACGGTTTCAACGTCGGGCTGAATCTGGGCGCAGCGGCGGGCGGTTCGCTGGCCGAGCACCTGCACCAGCACATCGTCCCGCGCTGGGGTGGCGACGCGAACTTCATCACCGTCGTCGGTGGGGCGAAGGTGATGCCCCAGCTCCTGCGCGAGACCAGGGCGCTGCTCTCGGCAGCCTGGAACGCGTGAGCCGTATCGCCTGCGTCATGGCAGGATCGTTGACGAGATCAACTCGAAATCGGGTCACTTCCAGCACAGGAACGGGGGTCGACAGGTGCTGAGCGTTCTCGGGCGCGCCGCGGTGTCGAAGGTGATCGCGCCGGTGGGCAAGGCCTTGGTCGCGGTCGGGCTGTCCCCGGACGTCGTGACCGTGTTCGGCACGACGGCCAGTGTGGTGGCTGCGATCACCCTGTTCCCCTCGGGACACCTGTTCTGGGGCGCGATCGTGATCGCCGCGTTCGTCCTGTTCGACCTCGTGGACGGCGCGATGGCGCGGGAACGCGGCGGCGGGACCCGGTACGGGGCGGTGCTCGACGCGACCTGTGACCGGATCGCGGACGGTGCCATCTTCGCCGGTCTCGCCTGGTGGGCGGTGTACCACGAGAACAGCCGGTCGCTGCTGGTGGCGACCCTGATCAGCCTGGTCACCTCGCAGGTCATCTCCTATGCCAAGGCGCGCGCCGAGGCGAGCGGACTGTCCGCGGAGGGTGGCCTCATCGAACGGTCGGACCGCCTGGTGATCGTCCTCCTCGGCTCCGGCCTGACCGGCCTCGCGGGACACTTCGGCATCGACTGGCTCGAATGGGCTGTCTACGTGGCGATGTGGCTGCTGGCGGTGGCGAGCATCGTCACCGTGGTCCAGCGGCTCCTGCAGGTGCGCAACGCCCCTGGTGCCCGGGATCCGCTGCCGACGAAGACCGGCACCGCGGAGAGCGGAGAGGCGCCGACGACGTGAGCTGGACCGAACGGGCAAGTGACCTCGGCTACGCCGCCGGGTGGCGGTTGGTTCGCGCGCTGCCGGAGGGGGTGGCGGAGTCGCTGTTCAACCGGGGCGCGGATCTGGCCGCCCGCCGCGGCGGCGGCCCGGATCAACTGCGCCGCAACCTGGCACGGGTACTCGGGGTACCCGCCGCAGAGGTGCCGGACGAGCTGATCAGGGACTCGCTTCGCTCCTACGCACGCTACTGGCGGGAGGCCTTCCGGCTGCCGTCGATGGATCATGTCGAGCTCGCCAAGCGGCTCAACGCGCACGTGTACGGCCAGGAGCACCTGGACAAGGCCCTCGCGGACGGCCGCGGAGTGGTGCTCGCGTTGCCGCACAGCGGGAACTGGGACATGGCGGGCGTGTGGGCCGTACACCGCTTCGGCTCGGTGACGACCGTCGCCGAACGGCTCAAGCCGGAGTCGCTGTACCAGCGTTTCCTCGCCTTCCGGGAGGGGCTGGGGTTCGAGATCTTCCCGCTCAGCGGTGGGGAGCGTCCGCCCTTCGAGCAGCTGGCCAAGCGGCTCCGTCAGAACCGGGTGGTGTGCCTGCTGGGGGAGCGCGACCTCGCCAAACACGGTGTGCCCGTGACCTTCTTCGGCGAACCCACCAGGATGCCCGCAGGCCCTGCCAAGCTCGCGATCGACACCGGTGCCGCGCTGCTCTCGGTGCACTGCTACTTCGAGGGCGACGGCTGGGGCTTCCAGGTCGATCCGCCGGTGGACACCGCAGGCGGGGTGGCCGCGGCCACCCAGGCCCTCGCCGACCGCTTCGCCGCCAACATCGCGGACCACCCGGCGGACTGGCACATGCTCCAGCCGCTGTGGCTCGCTGACCTGTCCGAGGGCAGGCTGGCGCGGATGGAAGCGCCATGAGGATCGGGATGGTCTGTCCCTATTCGTTCGACGTGCCGGGTGGGGTGCAGGCCCACGTCGTCGAGTTGGCATCGGTGCTGATCGAACGGGGGCACAAGGTCAGCGTGCTTGCGCCCGCATCGGAGGGCACCGAACTCCCCGACTTCGTGGTCTCGGCGGGCCGCGCCGTCGCGATCCCGTACAACGGCTCGGTGGCCCGGTTGAGTTTCGGGCCCGTCTCCTATGCCCGGGTCCGGCGGTGGATCGTCGACAACGATTTCGACGTGCTGCACATCCACGAGCCGAACGCGCCGAGCCTGTCGATGCTGGCGATGAAGATCGCCGAGGGCCCGATCGTGGCGACCTTCCACACCTCGACGACGAAGTCGTTGGTGCTGAGCACCTTCCAGGGCGTGCTCGCGCCCTATCTCGAGAAGATCAGCGGCCGCATCGCCGTCTCCGAACTGGCGAGGCGGTGGCAGATGGAGTCGCTCGGCTCGGATGCCGTCGAGATCCCCAACGGTGTCGACGTGCCCGCGTTCGCGAACGCGGACCCGCTACCCGGGTACCCGCGCGCAGGCGGCACCGTGCTGTTCCTCGGTCGCTACGACGAGTCGCGCAAGGGCATGGCGGTGCTGCTCGAGGCGTTGCCGGAGCTCGTCGAGAAGCATCCCGACCTGGAGATCCTGGTCGTCGGCCGCGGGGACGAGGACAGGCTGCGCAAGGACGCGGGCAGGTATGCCGGGCACCTGAAGCTGCTGGGTCAGGTCACCGATGCGGAGAAGGCCTCGGCCCTGCGCAGCGCGGACGTCTACTGTGCGCCGAATCTCGGCGGCGAGAGTTTCGGCATCGTGCTCGTGGAGGCGATGGCGGCAGGCACGGCGGTGGTGGCCAGTGAACTGGACGCTTTCCGCCGGGTGCTGCGCGACGGCACCGCCGGGATGCTGGTGCCGGTAGGCGATTCGGCCGCGCTTGCCACCGCGATCGATTCGGTGCTCAGTGACCCGGACCGCCGTCGCGCGCTGGTCGGCACGGCCACCGAGGTGGTGGCCGAGTACGACTGGCCGGTGGTCGCGGAGCAGATCCTGCGCGTCTACGAGACGGTGACGGTCGGCGGCAGCGGCGTCGGCGTGGAGGTCCGCTCGTGACCTTCTCCGCGACCTCGATCCTCGTCCTGGCGCTGATCGCGGCGGTCATCATCGCGATCGGCGTGTGGGCGTACGGCACCGCCAACAGGCTCGACCGATTGCACGTGCGTTCCGACCTGTCCTGGCAGGCGCTCGACTCCTCGCTCGCGCGCAGGTCGGTGGTGGCCCGTGCGGTGGCCGCCGCGCTCACACCTGATGGGGTCGCCCCGGTCCCGGACGGAAAAGCCCTTGCGGCGTTGGCGATAAAGGCCGAGCGGGCGGATCGCGGACACCGTGAGACCGAGGAGAACGCGCTGTCCGTCGCGCTGGCGTCGGTGCCTGCCGAGGCGTTGCCGCCCCAGCTGGTGGCGGAGCTGGCCGATGCCGAGGCCAGGGTGCTGATCGCCCGCCGCTTCCACAACGATGCGGTGCGCGACACCCTCGCGCTGCGGACCCGGCGACCGGTGCGCTGGCTGCACCTCGGCGGCACCGCCCCGCTACCCACCTACTTCGAGATCGCCGAGCGCACCGCCCCGGTGGTGGGCGCAGGCATGAACGTGGACGAGACGCGGACGTCCTCCCGCGTGGTGCTGCTCGACGAGAAGGGCCGGGTGCTGCTGCTGCGCGGGCACGACCCGCAGGTGCCCGACGTCTACTTCTGGTTCACCATCGGCGGCGCCGTCGAGATGGGGGAGACCCTGCGGGCGGCCGCCGTCCGGGAGATCGCCGAGGAGACCGGGCTGACGGTGGACGAGTCGGTGCTGCGTGGCCCGATGTGGCGCCGGGTCGCGGTGTTCCCCTACGACGGCGAGCTGATCCGCTCCGAGGAGCTGTTCTTCGCGTTGCAGACAACCGAGTTCACTCCCACCCGCAGCGGCTTCACCGACCTCGAACGGCGCGCGATCACCGGTCACTGCTGGTGCAGCCCGAGCGACATCCGGGAGATCGCCGCGACCGGCGAGGTGGTGTACCCGGAGGAGCTGCCGGACCTCCTGGAGGAGGCGAATGTCGTGGTCGCGAGGCTGGTCGAACCCGAGGTCCGATCGATTCGCTGACCGGCCGACCGGCAGAAACCCGCATCGTCCTAGAATTGAACGAGTTCCCCTGACAGGTCACTACCGATGGAGTTTGCCGTGAGCACCCCTGATACCGCCCCGACCACCGGCACGGCCCGCGTCAAGCGCGGCATGGCCGAGATGCTCAAGGGCGGGGTCATCATGGACGTCGTCAACGCAGAGCAGGCGAAGATCGCCGAGGACGCGGGTGCTGTGGCGGTCATGGCCCTCGAGCGCGTGCCCGCGGACATTCGCGCGCAGGGCGGCGTTTCCCGGATGAGCGACCCGGACATGATCGACGGCATCATCTCCGCCGTGTCCATCCCGGTGATGGCCAAGGCCCGGATCGGCCACTTCGTCGAGGCACAGATCCTGCAGTCCCTCGGCGTCGACTACATCGACGAGTCCGAGGTGCTGACCCCGGCCGACTACGCCAACCACATCGACAAGTGGAAGTTCACCGTGCCGTTCGTGTGCGGCGCCACCAACCTGGGTGAGGCGCTGCGTCGAATCACCGAGGGCGCGGCCATGATCCGCTCGAAGGGTGAGGCAGGCACCGGCGACGTCTCCAACGCCACCACGCACATGCGCACCATCCTCGGTGAGATCCGTCGTCTCGGTTCGCTGAGCGAGGACGAGCTCTACGTGGCGGCGAAGGAGCTGCAGGCGCCGTACGACCTCGTGGTCGAGGTGGCCAAGGAAGGCAAGCTCCCCGTCACCATGTTCACCGCGGGCGGCATCGCCACCCCGGCCGATGCGGCGATGATGATGCAGCTGGGCGCGGAGGGCGTGTTCGTCGGCTCGGGCATCTTCAAGTCCGGCAACCCGGCCGAGCGTGCGGCCGCGATCGTGAAGGCCACCACCTTCTTCGACGACCCGGACGTGCTGGCGAAGGTTTCCCGCGGCCTGGGCGAGGCGATGGTCGGCATCAACGTCGACGATCTGCCGGTCTCGCATCGGCTCGCCGAGCGCGGCTGGTGATCGGCGGCGTTTCGATCGCCTGAATTCTCGACGCGGCCCCGCATCCCTGATG